>JAHFTG010000121.1 GCA_023269455.1 Opitutaceae bacterium
CTTCGGCTTTTCCACAAAACGCTTCACACGGGAAACCGCACGGCGGTTAAAGCTCTTCCATTTTTCGCCACACTGGATGTAGCCAAAGCCCGTGGCCGGTTCAGTCGGCGTGATGCCGATCGTCACCATCACCGGCGCGGCTTCGGCGGCGGCAAACGCCGCCAGCAGATCGGCGGCATAGGCTTTGGAATCATGGATGACATGGTCGGCCGGCAGCACCGCAAACACGCCTTGCGGATCACGTGTCGCCACGAGCGCGGCCGCGAGGCCGACCGCCGCCGCCGTGTCGCGGCCCACCGGCTCGGCGATGATGTTGGCCGCCGGGATGCCCTTGCACGCGGCGCGCATGGCCTTCGCCTGCACCTCGCTGGTGATCACAAAAATATTCTTCGCGGGCGCGAGCGGCTTCACGCGCTCGATCGTCTGCACGAGCAGTGGCTTTTCGCCGACCACCGGAAGCAGATGCTTCGGCTTGGCCGCACGGCTCTGCGGCCAGAAACGCTCCCCCTTGCCTCCGGCGATGATCACGATGAAACGATGAGACATACCGCCGATTTGGGTCGGCCCGCGCGCGTAGCGCAATTTCCATTTGCGACCGTCGTGCATCCGCGTCTTTTACGCACACTCATCATGCCTGACGCCTATCCGCTCGAACTCTCCGTCGAAGAAACGAAACACCTGCTCGATACCCAGCCCGACCGCGTGCTGCTCATCGACGTGCGCGAACCCGACGAACTGGAAATCTGCCGGATCCCCGGCGCCGAGCCCATTCCGATGCGCCAAATTCCCGAGCACGTCGGCACATTGCCCAAGGACAAGCACCTGCTCATCCACTGTCATCACGGCGGACGCAGCCTTCGCGTTACCCAATATCTGCGCGCCAACGGCTTCACCGCAGTCACCAACGTCGCCGGCGGGATCGAAGCGTGGGCGCTCACCTTCGATCCCGCCATGCGTCGGTATTAAAGGTCACGCCGCCTGCTCTGGCCGCGCCTCGGCGTAAGCCCGCGCGTAGTCGGCAAACGCCCGCTTCATCCGCCGCGTCACCGTGTCGGCTCCGGTCGTGAAAATCGTCTCGTCAATCGCCCTCACCGGCACGAGATCCTTGGTCGTCGCCGTGAGAAAACATTCCTGCATGCCGCCGATTTCCTCGGGACGAACGGTTTGCTCCAGTATCTTCACGCCAGCGGCGGGCGCGACATGGTCGATCAGCAGACGCCGCGTGATTCCCGCCAAAATCCCCGCTTCAAGCGGCGGCAATACCATCTCGCCGTCGCGCACGAAGCCGATGTTGCTCACCGCCGCCTCGGTAATTTCGCCCGCGAGATTCGTGATGACCACTTCATCGGCCCCTCGCGAACGCGCCTCGCGCAGGCAGAGCAGATTATTGAGATAGTTCCCCGTTTTCCAAACAGGATTAAGCGTCGCCGGATGGTTCCGGTGCAACGTGCGCGCCAGTGACAGCGTGATGCCGTTCTGTTCCTGCGCCGCCGAAAGCGCCGGACAAGGCTGCACGAGCAGCACAAAATCAGGCTGGTCCGCGAGCGCTATATCCAGCCCGATGGCCCCGCCGCCGCGCGTCACTTGCAGACGAATATAGAGATCGCCCGCAAACCCGGCCGCCTTGCGATAGGCCGCCGTCGTTTTCTTGATTTCTTCCAGCATCGCCGCCTGCGACCAGGGCAGCGTCATATATAGCGACACCGCCGACCGTTCCAACCGCGCCCAATGTTCATCCCAGGCAAAAACAATCCCATGATACGTGCGCCAGACCTCATAGATGGCGTCACCATAGAGAAACCCGCGATTGAGCGGGGCGATTGACGGTTCGTCGGCCGGGTGCAGGCGGCCATTGGTATTGGCCTGTATAAAGTGAGCGGGCATGCGAAAGCAGACTTCATCACGCCCGCTCCACCCCGCCAAGCGACAAAATAAAAAAGCCTGCGCGGCGAACCACGCAGGCTTTGAAAACTCAGAGTGCAGCGTCGCTTACGAAGCGATAGGAGCCTCGGGAGCGGCGGCGGAACGGGCCTTCACCAGGCCGGCTTCCTTCTTAATGTTCTGCACGCTGGGCAGGGAGATGCCGAAATCTTTGGCGATCTTGGCACCGGAAGCGCCGGCCTGAACGGCGGCGATGACCTGCTGCTTGAGCTCAGGGGTGATCTTGGCGCGCGTGCGCTTGCCGGCCTTCGGAGCCTTGTCGGCTTTCACGGCCTTGGGCGCTTTGGCGCTCTTCTTGCCCTTGGTCTTGCCCGCTTTGCCGGCGGCGTCCTTCAGGGCTTTGATGAAGTCGTTGAGGCTGGTGTAGCCATAGTCACGCGGGAGTTTGGCGAGAGCCGCCACGCGGTCGGCGGAGAGTTTGGCTTCGGCCTGAACGATCTTGGCCTTTGCTTTTTCGAGTTCTGCAATTTGTTCGGTGAATGACATAGGGAAGACAAATTTAGGCTATGATATGTTTTATCAAGCCTATATTATACAATAATACAGATTCTCCGGGCCTTATATCAGATCGTCATGGCGTGATAGCCACCATCCACCACGATTTCCGCCCCGGTGATAAAGCTTCCGCCCGCGCCGGCCAGCAGCAAGGTCGCTCCGATCAGTTCCCGCGCTTCGCCAAATCGTTTCATCGGCGTGTGGCCCATGATGGAAGCCACCCGCTCGGGCGTCAGCACCGCGCGGTTTTGCTCCGCCGGAAAGAAACCGGGCACGATCACATTGACCCGCACGTTCTTGGACGCCCATTCGCGCGCGAGATTTTTGGAGAGATTATGCACGGCGGCCTTGCTCGCCGAATAAGTAAACACCCGCGAAAGCGGCACGAGGCCGGACATCGAGCCCAGATTGATAATCGAGCCGCCTTCGCCACGCTCGACCAAGTATTTGCCAAAGACCTGGCAGCCCAGAAAAACACTCTTAACATTAACCTTCATAATCCGGTCATACTCATCTTCGCCGATCTCTATAAACGGCGTGGCGGAGTTAACGCCCGCGCCGTTGATCACAATATCCACGCGGCCGGAGCGTTGGACCACCGTATCGAGCAACTTCTGAAGCTCGGCTTTTTCACTCGCCTCCGCCGACACAAAGTAAGCTTTGCCACCGGCTGCAGTGATCTTGTCGAGGCGGGTCTGGGCCTTGTCTTGATTGCGCCCCACCAGCACGACTGCCGCGCCCGCTCCGGCCAGTCCCTCGGCCATCGCTCCACACAGTTCCCCCGTGCCGCCAATGATAACGGCAACCTTGCCGTGCAGTGAAAAGAACGACGTCAGATAATCGGTGGTGCTCATGGAAGTTTATAGCGAAGCGCACCCGCACGGGCGCGGACAGGGTATTTTGTGAATGAAGTTTCATAGGCAGCCCGCCGGCCTCACGCAAACCATCGCGGCGGCTTTATCGCCCTGCTCGCACAAGCTGATCGATGCGGACGGCATTCGCCCTTGCGCGCCTCCACGTCGCGCCTGTTATTAAATCCCATGGCCCGCATCCCGCTCGAAGATAATTTCAACGATGTCATCAACAAAGCCCAGCGCGGCCTGAAAATCTCCGACGAACACCTCGCCGAGCGCGCCGGCGTATCGTTGCCCGAACTGGCGTCCGTCAAAGCCGGTCACGTCGCCGATGTGGTCATCCGCCGGGTCGCGCGCCACCTCAAGCTCAGCGCCGACGCGCTGGAGGCGCTCGCCCACAAACGCTTTTATCCCGTGGCGCCGGTTTTCCCGCGCTGCTTTGAGATGTTCAACACGCCCTGCGGCGACATGACGGTGAACAGCTACCTCATCTGGGACTCCGGCACGAGGCTCGCGGCCGCCTTCGACACCGGCGGCGACTGCACCGCGGTGCTCGACACGATCGCGGCGGAGCGGCTCACACTGCGCAGTATTTTTTTAACGCATACGCACGACGACCACATCGCCGCGCTCCCCGCCCTCACCGCCGCCGCGCCCAAGGCCGAAGTCTGGAGCAGCGAACTCGAACCCGTTGACTATCCCGGTGCCAAAACCTTCAAGGAAAACGCCTACTTTCATCTCGGCGAGATCTCCATCAAGACCCTGATCACCTCCGGCCATTCCCCCGGCCAAACCACTTATTACGTCACCGGGATGAGCTGGCCGCTCGCCATCGTCGGCGACTCCATTTTTGCGTCTTCGATGGGCGGAAGCGCCACCCACTACGCCGACCAGCTTCGCAACAACTGCGATAAAATCTTCACCCTCCCCCGCGACACCGTCATCGCCCCCGGCCACGGACCGCTCACCACGCTTGCGCTGGAGAAAAAACATAATCCGTTTTTCGCGCATTGATCTCCCAAACTATGACGCCCGTTAAAGTCGCCTTCGTGGGAGTCGGCCGCATGGGGGCCAACATGGCCCGCCGCCTCCGGGAACGCGGCCATACGCTCACCGCCCTTTACGACGCCCACGCCCCGTCTGCCGCCGACCTTTCGGAGGAACTCGGCGTGCCGCACGTCACCACGCTCGCCGCCGCGACCGCCGCCGCGGATGTGATTTTCACGGTCGTCACCGATGACGCGGCCCAGCTCGCCGTCTTCGGCCAAAGCGGCGACTCGCTCCTCATCGGCGCATCCGGTAAAATCTTCATCAACTGCGCCACGCTCACCCCTCGCATCCACATCGAAGTCGAGCAACGCGCCCGCGCCGCCGGCGCCGTCAGCCTCGAAGCCTGCATGGCCTCGTCCATCCCGCAGGCCCGCAGCGGCACCCTCTATCTCATGTGCGCCGGAGACCGCGCGACCTTTGACCGCGTTCAACCCCTTCTCGCCGATCTCAGCAACGCCCTGCGCTACATCGGCGCGACCGGTCAGGCCGCGCAGGTGAAGGCGCTCGTAAACATGGTCATGAACATCAACACCGCCGCCCTCGCCGAAGGACTCGGCCTCGGCGCCGCCCTCGGGCTCGATCTCGATATGTTGCGCGAAGTTTTCGGCCAGACCGGCGCGGCCTCCCAAGTGCTCAAAACCGATGGCGAGGACATGCAAAACCGCGCCCACGATTGTTATTTTTCCGCCGCCCACGCCGCCAAAGACTCGACCATCGCCTGGGTGCTCGGTTGCGAAGCCGGATTGAATCTGCCCCTCAGCGCGGCCACCAAGCTCCAATACGACCGCCTCGTCGCCCTCGGGCGCGGCCCGTTGGACAAGTCCGCCGTCGCCGAATTGACCTTCCAAGGCCGCACGACCAGCGCCTGACCGCCGGGGTGATTACATCGGGTCAGAGCGCCCATGCACACGCCTAGTTTAGCATAGACGACAACCTCATCTTGGTGCAGTAAACCATTCACCATGAGTTCGCCCCATCGCAGGAAGACCGTGCTTCTTTTTGCCTTGGTGTTCGCGTTGCTGGCGGGATTGATCGCGATCATGGTGCAAGCCTCCGATGCGGAAACGATCAGCCCGCAGTATTACGTTATCTGTCTTTCATTGATCGGCTGCATCCTGCTCATCGTCGCCGGCTACGTCTGGGACCGCACCATGATGCAACGCCTCCGTGAACTGAGCCAGACCTCGCACGCTTCCTCGGTCCCGCTCGCCGACACCGACGACGTGCATGACGAGGTGATCGGCCTCGCCCGCCAGATCGAACGCATGGCCCAAGCCCTCCAAAAACTGGAAGCCAGCTACCGCGCCGTCGTTGAAGATCAAGTTGATCTCATCTGCCGCTACTCCGCCGATGGCCGCCTCACCTTTGTCAACGGCGCCTACGCGCGTTTCCTCGGGCGCAAACGCCAGGAACTGCTCGGCCAGCCCTGCGCGCTTTTTCCAACCGGCCTCCTTTACGCCAAAGACGGCGCCCTCCCCGAAGCCGCGACCTTCGAACACGAATGGTTCGACGCCGCCAAGACGCGCGTGATCCACTCCTGGACCCACCGCGCCATCAAAGACTCCGAAGGCCGCCTCATCGAATATCAAGCCGTCGGCCACGACACCACCACCCGCAAGGAAGCCGAGAAAGCTCTCCTCGCCGCCAAAGAAGCCGCCGAATCCGCCGACCGCGCCAAGAGCGAGTTTCTCGCCATCGTCAGCCACGAGATCCGCACTCCCATCAACGGCGTCATCGGCTTCGGGAAACTCCTCCACGATACACCGCTCACCTCGGAGCAGCGCACTTTCGTGGACATGATCACCAGCAGTGGACACACGCTGGAAAACCTCATCAGCGACATCCTCGACCTGTCCAAGATCGAAGCCGGAAAAATCGAGATCGAACACGCCCCCTTCGCCCTCCGCGATTGCATCGAGGAAGTCATACACCTGTTTGGCCCGCGCGCCCGCGAAGCGGGCCTGTCCCTCAAGACCAACGTCGCCGTCGGCGTCCCCATCATCGTGAACAGCGACCACGGACGCCTCCGCCAGATCCTCAACAACCTCGTCGGCAACGCCATCAAGTTCACCGAGCGCGGCGGCATCGAAGTTTCCGTCGAGTGCAGCCCCGGCGCTCCCCACGCCGACGGCATTAATCGCGACGTCCGCCTCCTCTTCACCGTGCGCGACACCGGCATCGGCATCCCGGCGGACAAGATTGACCAGCTCTTCCGGC
>JAHFTG010000010.1 GCA_023269455.1 Opitutaceae bacterium
AGCGCGGCTTCCCAGGCCGTGCCCGCCGGCATCTCCGGCAGCTTGTAACCCAGCCACTTCATCAACCTCTCCATGAGCGGACGCAAAGCCCGCGCCGCGACCCAGTAGGACAACGCCACATTAACCACCGTCGCCAGAATCGCGCACGCCACCACCGCGCCCGCCCCCATCGTGGGCCCAAACACCGGCCCCGCCGCAAACGTGAACGGCGACAGCGGAAACCCGAAAACCGGCAGCACCGCCATCGCGGTGAAAAACAGCCCCGGCCCGGCACCGCGCAGCCACCCGACGCACCGCGTGACCTGCGCCCCGGGATCGATCCGCCACGCCAGCAGCCCCAGCACAACGGCCAGGACAACCACACACAGGACGATTCGCACGGGGCGGCTTTTAAACGCACTCATTTTCAGGCCAGCATGCGAGAGTTTCTCCGCCTTGTGCAATCACGCCGGTTAACGCGCCGTCAGCCCACGCTTTTATCCTGTCCACCTATCGTCCGAACACCTTTCATGTCATAGGGCAGACACCTGCGCCACCGGGCTTGACCCGGCGTAAAATTGCTCAGTCCCAGAACCCCTTTAACACCACCTGATGATTCACGATTATGATGTCCTTGTCATCGGTGGCGGCCCCGCCGGGAGCTGCGCCGCCTGGCGCACCCAAACCGCCGGCCTGCGCACGCTCGTAGTCGAAAAACAGGCATTCCCCCGCTTCCGCATCGGCGAATCCCTCCTCCCCCACGGCAACGCCCTCCTCCGCGAAACCGGCGTCTGGCCCAAACTCGAAAAAGCCGGCTTCATCGAAAAATACGGCGCGAGTTTCCACCTCTCCAACGGCATGGCCGACAAGGAGGTCGTGTTCGCCGATGCCCTCGTTCCCGGCCTTGAAAAAACCTTTCAAGTCGAACGCGCCAAGTTCGATTCCATCCTCCTTGAACACGCCCGCGAAGCCGGCGCCGAGGTGCGCACCCGCACCGCCGTCCGCTCCTTGACCGTCGAGGCCGAAGGCCACCGCGTCTCCCTGGAAACGGCGTCCGGCCCCGAGGAAGTTTCCGCCCGCTGGGTCATCGACGCGAGCGGCCGCGACCAGTTTTTCCCGAGCGAACTGAAGCGCACGCTCGACCCCTCGCCCTTTCCCAAGCGCGTCGCCATCTACAACCATTTCCACGGCGTCGCCCGCGCGGCCGGCTCCAAGGGCGGCAACACGTTGGTCGTGCGCCTGCCCGACGGCTGGTTCTGGATCATCCCGATCGACGCCGAACGCACCTCGGTGGGCTTGGTCACCACGATCGCCGCGATGCGCCAGGCCAACGCGGAACCGGCGGACATCTTCCGGAAAACCGTCGCCGGTTCACCCAAGTTGAGTGAGCTGATGGCAGGCTCCTCTCCGGTCATGGATTTCCACGTGACGAGCGACTACAGCTATTTCCGCCGCCAACTGGCCGCAGGCCGGATGGTGCTGGCCGGAGACGCTGGCGGTTTCTTCGACCCCATTTTTTCCTCGGGCGTCTATATGGCCTGCTACTCGTCCAAGCTTGCGGCCGAGATGGTCGTGCGCGCACACCGCGCCAACCGCCCGCTTACGAACGGCGAATGCCTTCGCTACGCGAAACGGGTCAAAGCCCACGCGAGCGTTTTTCAAAGACTCATCACGACGTTTTACGACAACGACGGGTTTGCGGTTTTCATGAGTCCGCGCCCGCCCGTAAAAATCGGCGCGGCGATCACCGCCATCGTGGCGGGACACGCCCGGCTCACCTGGCCCATCCGCTGGCGCTTTTACGCTTTCCTGTTTTTTTGCCGCATCCAGCGATGGTTCCCCACGGCGGAGAAAATCGATTTTACCGGCATGGACGCGGTCGCCCAGACACCCCGCGCCGCCCGATGAAAGACCCGGCCACCGCCGAACCGTGGGACGTCATGATCATCGGCGGCGCCCTTTCCGGCGCATCGACCGCGTGCCTGCTGCTCCGCCGCAATCCGCGTCTGCGCATCCTCATCCTTGAACGCAGCGAACACTTCAAACGCCGCGTCGGCGAATCCACCGTCGAGATCAGCTCCTACTTCCTCGGCCGCGTGCTCGGCTTGACCGACCACCTTCAGGAAAATCATTTCGTAAAACAGGGCCTGCGCTTCTGGTTCAAAAACGACCGGACCGCCGCGCTCGACCAATGCAGTGAAACCGGCCCGGGTTACAATGTCCGCCTTGCCGGCTATCAGGTGGATCGCGCCGTGCTCGACGAGGAAGTCCTCGCCCGCGCCGTCACCGCCGGCGCCGTGCTCAAGCGTCCCGTCAACGTCCGCTCCGTCGAGCTCGCCGGGGGCGGCCTACAAACCGTGACCTGGGAAAACGCGGATGGCCAAACCGGTGTCGAGCAGGCGCGCTGGGTCGTGGACGCCTCCGGCGTAGCCGCCCTCCTCGCCCGGAAAAACGGCTGGCACACGCCCAACGCAGAGCATCCCATTGCCGCCGTCTGGAGCCGCTGGAGCGGCGTCAAAAACTGGGACTCGCGCGAGCTCGCCGACAAGTTTCCCGCCTGGGCGGGCCGGACCAAGGCCATTCGCTTCACCGCCACCAACCACCTCGTGGGACGCGGCTGGTGGGCGTGGTTCATCCCGTTGAAAGGCGGCGACGTGAGCATCGGCGTGGTCTTCGATCAGCGCCTCGTCGAACTGCCGGACGGCGAGCGGCTCGGCGCGCGTTTGCACACCATGCTTATGGAACATCCCGCCGCGCGCGAACTGCTGGCCGACGCCACGTGGCACGAGGGCGACGTGCATTTCCGCCGCAATCTCGCCTACCGATCGACCACGTTTGCAGGCGATGGATTCGTGCTCGTCGGCGATGCGGCCGGGTTTCTCGATCCGTTTTATTCGCCCGGCATGGACTGGATCAGTTACACCACGAGCGCGGCGGCCGCGCTGATCGACGGTGCTCTTCGCAGCGATCACGACGCGCCCTGCATCGCCCGGCACAACGAGTTGTTCGCCACCAGCTACGACCGCTGGTTTCGCGCGATCTTCAAGGACAAGTATTTCTACATGGGCGACTACGAGCTCATGACCTTGGCCTTCCGCCTCGATCTGGCGTCGTATTATTATGGCGTGGTCACCCATCCCTACAAACGCGGCCCCGTCGCCCTCGAAACGCCCTCGTTTGCCGGCCCTCGGGCGCGGCTGCCCTCCTTCCTGATCGCGTTCTACAATCGCCGGCTCGCCACCATCGGACTTTCCCGCTGGCAACGCGGCACGTGGGGACGGCGCAACACCGGCCATTATTACGGCTTCCGCAGCTACGAACTCACCGGTCTCCTGCCGTGGCGGTTGCTCAAAGCCGTCGCGGCCTATGGCTGGCTCGAAATCCGCGAAGGCTGGCGCACGTGGTTGAAAGCTCCCGCCTTCCTCCACGAAAACCCCGCGCAGGCAAGTCCGCTTGCATCGGAAATTACGCGTGCAACTCCCGTCCCCGTCAGTTTTTAATTCCACCCTTTCATCCTGTCTTCGTGCCATGTCCGAAACCTCTCCTCCTCAACACCCGCCCTCGCCTCCCGCCCGCAGCCCGCTCGCCAAGTTCCCCTCGGCGGTCCGCGCCGCGCATGACCGTTTCCTGAACTCGGGCGATATCGCCGATCTCGACACGGTGGTCATCGCGGTCGTGCTCGACCACCAGCCCACGCACGCCAAAAAATCCGGCGAGATCACCGCCCCCGACACTGCCCGGCTCATCGCCGATCTCGGCTTCGACTCCCTAGCCCTCGCCGAAATCGTCTTCTTCCTCGAAGACCTCTACAAGGTCACCATCACCAACGAAGAGCTTATGAGCATCACCACCGTGGGCGAACTCCGCGCCTTCGTGCGCGCCAAGGTGATCGCCGCCCGCCCCGCCTGACCACCGCGAGACGTCGTTCAATCTGCCCCGTGTCCCGCGAAGTTTTCATCACCGGTCTCGGCTTCATCACGAGCATCGGCAACGACACGGCCGCCGTCACCGCCAGCCTCCGCGAAGGTCGCCACGGCATGGTGCCGTGGGACTACTGCGGCAACCCCAACGTCCCGATAAAAGTCGCCGCGCCCGTGCGCGATTTCGTTGTCGATTCGCCGAGCTGGCGCGACTGGACCTGGCCCGCCCGTTACGACATCCCTCGCGAAACGCTGCGCGGACTCGCGCCCCACGGCGTCTATGCGTTTTGCGCGATGGAGCAGGCGCTGGCCGACGCCGGCCTCACGCACGCCGACCTCGCGGGCGGCGGCACCGGACTTTTTTGCGCGTCGGCCGGCTCGGCGTTCATGCTTCACCACAATCTTGCCCAAGCCCGAGCGAGCAACTTCGAGCGCGGCAACCCGATGGGCGTCGTCTCCTCCATCGCCGGCACGCTCAACTTCAACCTCGCCGCGCACTACGGCATCACCGGCGCCGTCACCGGCTTCGTCTCCGCCTGCGCCTCGTCGAGCCACGCGCTCGGCTACGCGATCGACGAGATCCGCCTCGGCCGCCAGGAACGCATGATCGTCGTCGGTGCCGAGGAGCTCAACGCCGACACTCTCCTGCCCTTCGCGCCGATGCGCGCCCTCTCGACCAACCCCGATCCCGCCACCGCCTCGCGTCCGTTCGACACCGCCCGCGACGGCTTCGTCGGCACCGGCGGCGCGACGGTTATCATCGTCGAAGAAGCTTCGCTCGCCCGTAAACGCAGTGCGCGCGTTTACGCCGAACTCATCGGCTGGGGCCAGGCCTCCGACGGCCACAGCGTCGCCACTTCGCACCCCGACGGCGCCGGTCTCCGCGAAGCCATGCGCCGCGCCCTTCGCGATGCGGAGGTCACGCCGGAGCAGATCGATTACGTCAACGCCCACGCCACCTCCACGCCCATCGGCGACCGCGCCGAGGCGTTGGCATTGCGCGCCGTTTTCACCGAGGCCGGTGCGCATCCTGTGATCAGCAGCACGAAAGGGCTGACCGGCCACGGCCTCTCGATGGCCGGCGCGATGGAAGCCGGTTTCTGCGCCCTCGCGATCCACGAAGGCTTCACCCCCGGCAACGCCCATCTTCACACACCCGACCCAACTTGCGAAGGACTGAACCTCCCGCACCAAAGCGAGTCTGCCCGTCCCGCGCTCGTGTTGAATAACAGCAGCGGCTTCGGCGGCAGCAACGTCTGCCACATCCTCCGCCGGCCCTGCTGAGCAGCCCCACGATCACGCCGCGTGAAGAAAATCCTCGTTATCGAATACTCCCAAACCGGCCAGCTCACCACCGTGATGGATCGGTTGCTCGGTCCGCTCCTGGAGTCGGGCGACGAATTCATCGTCCACCGCGAAAGCCTTCAGACCATTCCCGCCGCGCCCTTCCCGTGGCCCTTCTGGCAGTTCCTCGACACCTTCCCCGAAACCGTGACCGGCGACTCGCCTCCGCTCCAGCCGCTGCGCGTGGACGAGGCCTCGGAGTTTGATCTCATCATCCTCGCCTACCCGGTCTGGTTTCTTTCACCGCCTCCCGCCGTCACGGCTTTTTTAAAAAGCGACCACGCCAGCCGCCTTCTGCGCGGACGCCCCGTCGTCACCGTCACCGCCTGCCGGAACATGTGGGTCATGGCTCAGGAGCGGATCAAAACCCTCCTGCTCGCGGTCGGCGCGCGTCACTGCGACCACGTTGCCCTCGTCGATCAAGGCAGCGCCCTCGCCAGCTTCATTACCACGCCCCGCTGGATGCTCACCGGCCGCAAAAACGCCTTCTGGAAATTCCCCGCCGCCGGCGTATCCGCATCCCAGATTCACGCCAGCCGCCGCTTCGGCCAAGCCCTCCGCCAAGCCCTCCGCACCGACCAGGAAAAGCTCGCCCGTCCCATGCTCCACGGCCTCGCCGCCTGCACCGTGGACACCGGCCTCGCCTCGAGCGAACGCGTAGGCATCCGCAGTTTTCGCCTCTGGGCCGCCGTCCTTCGCGCCCTCGGTCAGCCGGGCACTCCGCTGCGCCGGGTCGCTCTCGCATTTTACCTGTTTTTTCTGATCGTCCTCATCCTCACCGTGGTCCCACTCTCCTTGCTTCTTAAAGTCGCGCTGCGCCCGTTCTTTAAGCAACACCTCACTACTCTTAAAAATCACTTGGAAAAACCTTCCGGTTCCGACCGCTCACGCCTCCCCCTCTTTGATGAGTAAGGACGTTTTCATCACCCGCACCTCCGCCTTCATGCCGCTTGCTCCCGTCGGGAACGAGCAGATGGAGCACGTCCTCGGCATGGTCAGCGAACACCCTTCGCGCGCCCGCCGCATCACCCTGCGCAACAATGGCATCACCTCTCGCCATTACGTCATCGACCCCGCGACCGGCATCCCTCGCTACACCAACGCCCAGCTCACCGCCGAAGCCGTGCGCGGGCTCACCGGCGATGGTTTCCGTCTCGAAGACATCACGTGCCTGAGCACCGGCACCGCCTCCCCCGATCAGATCCTGCCCAACCACGGCGTGATGGTGCACGGCGAACTCGGTTCCCCCGCCTGCGAGGTCACCGGCATGGCCGGCATCTGCATGGCCGGCATGACCGCCCTCAAATACGCATGGATGGCCGTCCGCTCCGGCGAACACGCCTCCGCCGTCGCCACCGGCTCCGAAGCCTCCTCGCTCCGGCTGCGCGCCACCTGCTACGAAGCCGAAACCCGCCGCCAGGTCGAAGCCCTCGAAGCCTCCCCCGAGCTCGCCTTCGAAAAAGATTTCCTCCGCTGGATGCTCTCCGACGGCGCCGGTGCGCTGCTCCTGCAAGCCGCCCCCGCCGCCTCCGGCCCCAGCCTGCGCGTGGACTGGATGGACCTCTCCTCCCAAGCCCACGAGATGCCCGCGTGCATGTATTCCGGCGCTGATAAAAACCCCGACGGCTCGCTCACCGGCTGGACCGCGTTTTCCCACGAGGAAATCGGCCGCCGCTCCATCCTCGCCATCAAACAAGACGTCCGACAACTCAACGCCCACGTCGTCGCCCAGTGCTTGGAAACCCCTCTCGCGCAAATCATCGCGCGCCGCCAGCTCCAGGCCGGCCAGATCGACTGGTTCCTTCCGCATATGTCGTCGGAATATTTCCGCGCCCCGATCATCGCCGGACTCGCCCGCATCGATTTTAACATCCCCGAAGACCGCTGGTTCACCAACCTCTCCCGCTACGGCAACACCGGCTCGGCCTCCATCTATGTGATGATCGACGAACTCTTCCGCAGCGGTCGGCTCCAGACGGGCCAGCGCCTCCTCTGCTTCGTTCCCGAATCCGGTCGCTTCAGCAGCGCCTTCATGCACCTGACCGTCGTCTGATGCGCCCCGAAGACGTTCCCGCCCGCAGCAACCCGCTCTTCGAAGGCCAGCACAAGGCCGTCTATGTCGTCGATGCCGACGGCCACTACCGCATCGCCCAGTCCGGCGGTTCCGAAGCCGAAGTCACCGTCACCGAAGAAGCCGTGCATTGGTTTGAAAAACTCGCCGCCGACGCCCTCGCCCGCGCCCGCTGCGGCGAGACGAGCCCGATGGAATACCACATGTTCCGCCAGCGCATGGACGTCCTCACGCTCTCCCAGGCGACCGGCATCTGGCAATGGCGGGTCCGCCGCCACCTGCGCCCCGCCCGCTTCGCGCGGCTCACTCCAGTCCTCCTCGCCCGCTACGCCGAAGCGATGGGCCTCGCCCCGGACCAGTTAAAAACCCTGGACTGATTCACCTCGCCATGCTCGCGACCGACTCCACTCCCGCGCCCACGCCGCCCGCTTTTGAACACGTGCAATCCGCGCATTGCGAAAGCGGCGTCATCACCTCGCTCCTGCGAAACCAAGGCGTGCCCATTAGCGAAGCGATGGCGTTCGGTCTCAGCTCCGCGCTCGCGTTTGCCTACATCCCGCTGGTGAAGATCAATGACCTCCCGCTGATCGGCTACCGGATGCTGCCCCGCCACATCCTCAAAGGCCTCAAGAGCAAACTCCGCCTCCCGCTCCGCTTCGAAACCTTCCGCGCGCCCGCCGAAGGTCGCCGCCGTCTCGACGAACTCCTCGACCAAGGGAAGGTCGTCGGCCTTCAGGGCTCCGTGTTTTTCCTACCGTATTTTCCGGTCAACATGCGCTTCCATTTCAACGCGCACAACCTGCTCGTCTATGGCCGCGAAGGCTCCGACTACCTCGTGAGCGATCCGGTCTTTGGCAACGTCACCCGCTGCCCCGCGCGCGATCTCCAGCGCGCCCGCTTCGTGCGCGGCGCCCTCGCGCCCAAAGGCCTGCTCTACTACTTCGACCGCCCGCTGCCCGCAGTCGATCCCGTGCCGATGCTGCGCGCCGCCATCCGCAAAAACTGCCACATCATGCTGCACGCGTTCCTGCCTTTTCTCGGATGCTCCGGCATCGCCTTGCTCGGCCGCCGCGTGCTGAAACTCCCCGCCGAAAAAGACCCCGAATACACGCGCCGCTTCGTCGGCCACATCGTGCGCATGCAGGAAGAGATCGGCACCGGCGGCGCCGGCTTCCGCTTCCTCTACGCCGCGTTCCTCCAGGAAGCCGCCGACCTGCTCGCGTTGCCCGAACTGCAACGCCTCTCGCTGGAACTCACCGCCATCGGCGACGAATGGCGCGAGTTTGCCCTTCAGGCCGCCCGCATCAGCAAAGGCCGCAGCGAGATGAACCTCCGCCTGCTGCACGACCTCCTCGTCGATCTCTCGAACAAAGAACGCGCCTTCTTCCGCACGTTGCTCAAAGCCGTCTGACGCCCGACCTCAGAACACAAACGGAACGAAGTTTTTGGTCTTCCGCATGTAGTCCTTATAGGTCGGCCCGAAGTATTTCAGGCACTCGGACTCATCGAATTTTGCGGTTAGAAACAGACACACGCTCGCGACCGAAATCAGCAGCACGCCGACCGGCGTAAAACTTTTCAAGAACGCTCCCCACGCGAGAAACAGCAACGCCGCGTAGAGCGGATGGCGTATGTAGGCATAGATGCCCACCGTGACCAACGCCGACGTCTTCTCGAAGCCGAACAACTCCGAATCCGTGCGCGCCGTCGTCGGCTTCCCGATGAGCCGCAGCAACCGAAACCCTTCAATCGCCAGCACGATGGAGATGATCAGGAAAACCCACGAAACCAGTTGATGCGGCGCAAAACGATCCACCGTCCAGACCGGCAGATTCAGCAGAATAAGACCGAGAATGGATTCCCACGCAAAGAACCGAAAAAAACCATGCGACCGCGGATTCAACAACGCCCCCCGCGAAAGATAAGCCAGCACCAAGGTAACGGTGAAAAACACCGCCGCCCGAATAAAAATCATCGTGTTGGGTTCCCCGTTATCCATCACCCGTCACTGCTCGTCCCGACGCGCGAAGTCCAGCTTCTGCCGCCTGATTCCGTTTCAGACACTATCTCGCAGCCGCCACCACGCCAGTGACAGGCACAACGCCGAGAAACCCAACAGCAGCCCGAGCGGCAGCAGCACGCCTCCGATCCGTGCGCCCAGCACAAACACATCAAGAAATCCATCGAGCCCCCACGCCATCGGCGAACACCACGAGAGGTGCTGCATCGCCACCGGCATCATCAGTTTCGGCACCATCACGCCGCCCACCGCGCCAAATAAAATATTCGCCACGCCGCCCACCGTCGTCGCCTGCTCGTTCGTCCGCGCCACCGCCGCCACCACCAGCGCGAAGCCGATTGCCGCGAGGCTCACCGCCGAGGCCATCGCCCAGAGCGCGAGCCAGTTGACGTCGAGCCGCAAGGCATCACCTCCCAGCAGAGGCACCCCATACCGACCCACCGCGATCATCAGGCCGGTCTGCGCCAGATTCACCGCGTAGAACGGCACCACCTTGCCCGCCAGCAACACCCCCACCGGCACCTGCAAACTGCGCAGCCGTGGAAACGTCCCCAGTTGCTTCTCCGCGATGAAGATCGTCGAAAGCGGGATCACCACGAAGAACATCGCGAACACCAGCCACGCCGGGACGCTCTGCTGCACCGCCGTCAACCCGACGCCTGTATCTCCGCGATAGGCGAAGTCCAGTTTCGCCCCGTTTGTCAGCCCGTTCACATTGAGCTTGGGCGCATTTTCATCGCCCTCGGTCAACGTCTTCACGACGACCGCCATGCGTTCCAACATCAACGCCTTCGTCACCTCCATGCGGAACGCTGCCAGCAACGGCGGCGGCGTGCCCGGCTCCGCCAGCACCGTGACGAGCGTGCGCGTGTTGTTCTCATCGGCGATGGCCTTGGAGAATCCTCCGTCGATCAAAACCCCCGCCTGAATCTGTCCGGCGGCCAGCGCCCGTTCGATGTCGCCGCGCGCCGCGATCCGCACGCCGGATGCGGGTGGCGGCAGGCGTTTCAAAAACGCCGCCGATTCCGCCGTGTGTTCACCGTCCCACGCCTGCCAGCGCATTTTTTCCGAGACGGATGGTTGAAACGTGTCCCGCAGCGCGAGCGACATCACGAGGATGAACGCCGCCGGCATCACGAACAACACCAGCAGCCCATGCACATCCCGCGTCATCGCGAGCAGCTCCTTTTTGATCACGGCGAAAAGCATGTTCATGTCAGTCGCGCAAAGAGCGGTCGGTGTGTTTCAAAAACAAATCCTCCAGATTCCGGCAGCCGGCTTGCAGCCCGACCGTCTCCAGCCCGAGGCGCCGCACCGTCGCAAGCACGTCCTCGAACCGCCCCTGCGCCGGCACGGCAAACGTCAGCCAGCCGTCCACGTCTTCCGCCTCCAGCCCGCACTCCGCCGCCAGCACGGCGCGCTCGTCCGCCATCGGCGCGCGGCGCGTGCGCAGTTTCAATTTCGGATTGGCCTCGGTATCCGCCAGCAGTTCGCCGAGCGAGCCGCAGCACAGCAGGCGCCCGTGATCGATGATCGCCACCCGGTCGCTCACCCGCTGCACCTCTTCCATATAGTGAGACGTGTAGATGATGGTTTTCCCCTGCCGCCGCAGCGCCATCACCGCATCGAGCAGGAAACTCCGCGACTGCGGGTCCACCCCGGTCGTCGGTTCATCTAGCAGCAGGAGTTGCGGATCGCCCACCAACCCGATCGCCAGATTCAACCGACGCCGCAGCCCGCCTGAACATTCGCCCGCGCGTTTATCCATCACCTGCCCGAGCCCGGCGGTCGCCACCGCCTGCTCAAGTCGCGCGCGCAGCAACCCGCCTTTCAATCCCAGCACCCCCGCAAAAAATTCCAGATTCTCCCGGCAGCTCAGCATCGGATAAAAAGCATTGTCTTGCGGCACCAGCGCGAAGCCTCCCCGCGCCTCCACTTCGGGCGCACGCCGGATCTCGCCTTGCTGCGGACGCCGCAGCCCGCTGATCAACGCCATCAACGTCGATTTCCCCGCCCAGTTCGGTCCCAGCAATCCGAAGATCTCGCCCCGCGCCAATGCAAACGACACCCCGTCCACCACCCAGGGCGAATCCACACGGTAGCGGTAGGAAATGTCGGTGAGTTGAAGCACAAAAAAACGATTCAAGAAATCGCACCCCCACTCCCGATGGCAAGACCGCAACCCCGCGCCATCAAACAACAGACTTGCTTCAAACACTCCTCCTTAACCACCTTTGCCCCTATGTCCGACCCGCTCACCACCCAGTTGAAACACCTTATCGTGGATACCCTCAAACTCGAGGATGTCCGCGCCGATGACATTGGTGATGACGAGCCTTTGATGGGCTCGGGACTCAACCTCGATTCCATCGACGCCCTGGAGCTCGTCGTCTGTTTGGAAAAACGGTTCGGCATCAAAATCAGCAACAGCGAAGAATCGCGTCAGGCCCTCGCCAGTGTCGGCACTCTTGCCAAATACATCCGCGAGCACGCCACGCCCAGCCGGATACCCGCCTGATTTTTGCCTCCACGCGCCCTCATGGCCGCCTCCCCCGCAGTCCGCATCGCCGCCTGCGAAACCATCACCGGTTTCGGTGACACCGCCGAAACCCTCGCCGCCCTGCTCGCCGGTCGCAGCGCCTTGCGTCCGGTCCCCGTTCTTGGCCCCGACGGCGGCGACCTCGTCCCCATGGCGCTCATCCCCGGACGCAGCCTCGACGAAACCAGCCCGCCCAACTGGTTGCCTTACCTGGTGGCCCTCGTCGCCACCATCCCGGGCGACAACTGGGGCCAGCCCCGCCGCCCCGTTATTTTCACCAGCAGTAATTTCGGCGTCGGCAGCCTCTACGCCTATAAAACCACCGGCGAGACCGCCCACCTCGCCTACGGCACTCCGCGAGGTTGTCTGACTTTCCTCGTCAAGCAGCTCGGCCTCGGTCCCAACGTCACCACATTTTCCCACGCCTGCGTCTCCGCCCATCTTGGCTTGATCCACGCCGGCCGCCTGCTGGACGCCGGCCTCGCCGACGATGTGCTCATCATCAGTTTCGATTTTCTCAGCCCCTTCGTCTCCGGCGGTTTTCACGCGCTAAAAATCCTCAACGCCGAATTCCCCTCGCCCTACCAAAAGCGTCCCGCCGGCTCGATCGGCCTCGGCGACGGCGCGGCCTTCGCCGTGCTCACGCGCGACCGCGGTGACTTTGCCATCGCCGCGCAGGCCCTGCATAACGAGATGCACCTCTTCACCGCCAACCGGGCCGACGGCACGGGCTTCGCCGCCTGTCTCGAAAACCTGAATATCTCCGGCGGCGGTCGCCGCCTCTGGCTCAAAGGCCACGGCACCGGCACGCTCGAAGCCGGTCTGCTCGAAGCCCGTGCCCTCACCGAACGCTTCCCCCATTCCCCCCTCGTCTCCTGGAAAGGCGGCCTCGGCCACACCCTCGGCAGTTGCGGACTCGTGGAACTCGCCATCGCCATCGCCGCGATACGCCAAGGCCGCGCGCCCGGCACCGTCGGCAGCCAGCCCGAAGGCATCGTGCCCGAGGTCGCCTTCGACGCCTTCGACACGTCCGCCTTCGATGGTGTTCTCTGCACCAGCAACGCCTTCGGAGGCGCCCACGCGGCCCTCCTGCTCACACATGCTTGAGCTCCACCTCACCGCCCTCCACCTCGAGGACGCCCACCACGAGGACCCCGCCGCCACTCGTGATCGTCTGCGCGATCATTATCCCAAGGGCGCGACCCGGCGCATGACTCAGCTCGGCCTGCTCGTGGGCTCCACGCTCAATCCGCTCAACCCCGGCCAGGACGACACCCTCATCTACGCTTCCGGCTACGCCGAGACCCGCGCGCTCGAAGGCTTCCTCGACAGTTTCCCCGGTGCCAGCCCCACCCTTTTTCAAACGTCCATCCACCCGAGCGCGGTCCAGCAAACCCTCATCGGCCGCCAGCAACCCGTTCACGCCTTTTTTCCTCTCACCGGCGGCGCCCGTCTGGTGGAACAGGCCATCACCGCCGCCCTGCTCGCCCCCACTTCCCGCGTCATCCTCTGCGGCGGCGAAGAACGCGGCACGTGGATGCTCGAACACGGCATCGCCAGCGACCGCACCTTCGCCTTCGCCTGCGCACTTTCGACTTCTCCTGTCGGCGCCATCGCCCGCCTGACGCTCGCCCCAAAATCACAAGACGCGCCCCTTGATCCCGGTTTGTCCCTGGGCGAATTTTTCGACCACCTGCGGCAACACCAACCCTTCTCCTTCACGACTGCCTCGGGCCGGCAGCTCTCACTCGTCTGGTCATGACGCCGTCCTCGCCAGCTCCCGTCGTGCGCAATCCCGGCCCGAGCTGGGGCTACCGTTTTTTGCGCACTTGCGACCGCATCGTGCCCGAAGCCCTCTTCCGCCCGGTCCGCGCCCTCGGCACCTGGATCGCTCTGGCCAACATGCCTGCGCAACGCCGCCACTCCCGCGAATACCTGCGCCTCGTCCTCGGCCGTGAACCGTCCCTCCTCGAAGTCTTCCGCCACTTCTTCGCCTTCGAGGAAGTCCTCATGCTCAAGCTCCGTCTCGCCAACGGCCTTCCTCATCAGGGCGTGCTCGCCCCCGGCTCCGAAGAAATCCGCCGTTTCCTCGACACCCGCGAACCTGCCTTCCTCGGCACATTTCATCTCGGCCACTCCGACCTGATCGGCTTCGTCTTCGGCGGGCAGGAACAACGCCACCTCTCGATGATCCGCCAGCGTGTGGGCAACTCCCACGACACCGACAAACTCGGCGCCGTCTTCGGCCGGTGGCTTTCCATCATCTGGGTCAACGAAGGCGAAAATCTCCTCTTCGCCCTCAAGACCGCGATCTCGGAAGGCGACTCCATCGCCCTGAAATGCGACCGCCTCGAATTCAGCGCCAAGACCGAGGCGTTTGAGTTTCTCGGCGCGCGCCGTCTCTTTCCGTTCACGATCTACCACCTCGCGTTGATCTTTAAGATGCCCGTGCTGCTGGCCGTCGGCGTGCCGGGCGGCCCCGGTAAATCCATCGCCCACTGCGCTCCCCGCTGGACGCCCGACTCCGCCCTCACCCGTGAGCAAAACCTCGTCCTCGCCCGCGAGCATTTCCAGGGCTTCGTCCGCCAGATCGAGACGCTCCTGCGCGCCCACCCGTATTGGTGGTTCAACTTCATCGCGCTCAACCCGGCCGTTTCCGACGCATGAAACCGCTCCGCGCACTCTGGCTGCCCTTTGCCTATTATTTTTCCTGGGTGCTGTTCGGCCTCGGCGGACTCGCGCTCAACCTCGCCTGCGTGCCCCTGCTTCTTGCGCCGGACCGCGAACGCTTCGGCCCGCACGCCCGCCGCGCCACCCGCTGGATGTTTGCCCTGTGGCTGCGCTGGATGCGCGCCTCCGACGTCGTGCGCGTCACCTGGAAAGGCTTCGACCGGCCCCTGCCCACCGGAGTCGTCTATGTTGCCAGCCATCCCTGCCTGCTGGATGCGCCCTTCCTCCTCTCCCGTCTCCCCGACGCCGTGTGCATTTTTAAGCCCGCCCTCCTGCGCAATCCCTTCATCGCACCCTCTGCGCTCATGTCCGGCTACGTCTCCGGCGATCAAGGCGTGGACCTCATTCGCGACGCCGCCGCCCGCGTCGCCGCCGGCCAGTCGCTCCTCATCTTCCCCGAAGGCACGCGCACCGAAGTCGGTGTCGTGCTCAATTCCCTCAAGCCGGGCTTCGCCCTCATCGCCCAGCGCGCGCATGCACCCGTCCAGATCATCCGCGTGCGCTCCGGTCCCGGTCTGGCCCGCAAGGGCAACCCTTGGTGGCGCCTCCCGCCCCTGCCCGGCTGGGTCGAATTCACCCTCGACGAACTCATCCCCGCCGACCAGCTCGGCTCACCCACCGCATTGACCGAGCACCTCGCCGCCCACTTCCACGCCACGCTCCCGGCCGACGCATGACTCCTTCCTCCACCCACCTCGTGCTCATCCCGAGCTACAATCCCGGCGCACGCCTCCTGCCCACCGTCGAGGAAGCCCTGCGCCACTGGCAACCCGTCTGGGTCGTGATCGACGGCAGCACCGACGACAGCGCCCGCACCCTCGACGCACTCGGCGCCCGCGAACCTCATCTCCGCATCATCCACCGCCGGCGCAACGGCGGCAAAGGCGCCGCCGTCCTCACCGGCGTCGAAGCCGCCCTCGCCGCCGGCTTCACCCACGTCCTCGTGATGGACTCCGACGGACAACACCCCGTCACCCACGTCGCGCCCTTCATGGACGCCTCGCAACGCGCCCCCGCCGCCCTCGTCCTCGGCCTGCCCGTCTTCGGCCCCGAGGTTCCCCTCGAACGCCTGCACGGACGCAAACTCAGCGTCGGCCTCGTCCACTTCGAAACCTTCAGCGACACGCTCATCGGCGACCCCCTCTTCGGCTTTCGTGTTTACCCCGCCGAGCCCCTCCGCCGCGCGCTCGCGCAAACCCGCGCCGCACGCGGCTTCGACTTCGACCCCGAGATCGCCGTGCGCATGGTCTGGGCCGGCGTGCCCACCCTGAACATCCCCGCGCCCTGCCGTTATCTCTCCAAAGCCGATGGTGGCGTCTCCCATTTCCACTACCTCCGCGACAACGTGAAAATGGTCTGGCTGCACACCCGCCTCATCACGCAACTGTTACTTTGGCGCTGGATCGCGGTCCGTCGTTTAAACAAACGCCCCGCTCCATGATTAACCGCCTTCTCCTCCTTGGTTTCACCCTCGCGGTCGCCGCCTTCCCGCTGCGCGCAGAGTTGCCCTCCACGATCATCGCGCCCGACTACCAAGTCACACCCGGCCAAAACGACGCCGCCTGGCAACCGCTCCTCGCCGCCCTCAAGGCCAAGAGCCCGATCATGGCCGCCTTCGAGGAACGCCGCTACTTCCCCTTCAAAAAAAATCCCGTCGTCCTCACCGGCGAGATCCGCCTCGACCCCGCGCGCGGCCTCAGCCTCCACTACCAAGTTCCCGAAGAACGCATCCTCGTCGTCGATGACCGCGGCGGCTTCATGCGCGACGGCAAAGGCAAGCGCCTCCACGATCTTCCCGACGACCCGCGCGCCCAGGCCGCCACCCGCGCCCTTCTCAGTGTGATGCGCTTCGAACTCGCCGCGCTCGCCCAAAATTTCTCCATCTACGCCGCCCGCGACGGCGCCGACTGGCGCTTCGCCTTCGTCCCGCTTCCCGGCCCGCTCGCCGACGTCCTCCAACCCATCACCGTCACCGGCCAAGACGAACTCGTGAGCACCATCGAAATGAAAAAATCCGCCGACCAGCGCGTGTTCATCCAAATGGGCGAAACGCACACCGGCGTCACATTCACCTCCAGCGAACTCACCCGCTTCTTCCGCTAAGCCAATGCCCGCATTCCCTCCCCGGCGGCATCAGCCGCCCCTCCGCTTAACCGCGAAGGCCATTGGCCGTAGCCGCTCCCACCGAATCGCCCCATTGGGCGATTCCCTTAGTGGTTAAAAACTCCGCTACTCCGGCTTCTTTCCTCACTCGTCATGGAACCCCACAACCAAAAAAGCCGCGCCCGCGTCCTCCTGCTCTTTTTCGCGGTGATGGGTCTTGCCTGGCTTTCGGGCATAAACTTCTCCGAAAAAATCTCCACCAACGTCGCCGACCTCATCCCCATCGACGAACGCTCTCCCGAGATTTCCCTCCTCCGCTCCCTCGCCGACGAACGCCAGGCCCGTGTCCTTCTCTTCGCGCTCAACGCTCCCGCTTCGTCCCCCTCCTCGTCTGACGCCGCCGCCGCCCTCTTCGCCGCCACCCTCCGCCAGTCCCCGCTCTTCGCCGAAGTCTCCCCGCTCCGCGACACCGCCTCGCACGATGCCCTCGGCGGTTTCATCTACGACCGCCGCCTCGATCTCCTCCTCCCCACCTGGCTCGTCGCCCAGAAAAAAGCCTTCGCCGCCACCGGCCGCCCCGCCTCCGAATACTCCGCCTGGCTCGCCGAAAAAACCGCGCGATCCCTCGACGCCTTCCTCACCCAGCCCGAAGCCTCCGCCTTCCAAGACATCGTTAAAAACGATCCCCTCCTGCTCGTCCCCGCGCTCGCGCAACAATCCCAGTCGCTCGCGCCCTCCTCGTCATCCACCGGCAATCAAGCCCTTGTCTGGGCGCGGCTGGCCGTCTCTCCGCTCGCCGACGAAGGCCAGGACCCCGTCTTTGCCGTGATCGATCAAGCCCTCGCCACCGTGCGCCTCGCGCACCCCGGCGTCACCCTGGAATGGTCGGGCGTCAACCGCTTCGCCGCCGACAGCAAACACCGCATCCGCACCGAGCTTTCATGGCTCAACACCCTCTCGCTCATCGCCGTCCTCGCCATCGCGCTGCTCTTCGTGCGCCAAGTCTGGAAAGCCCTCCACCTCGTCCCTGTTATCCTGTTCGCCATTCTCGGCGGCTGGGTCGCGGTCACGCTGTGCTTCGAGCACGTCCATATCCTCGTCTTCGTCGTCGGCGCGCTCCTTGCCGGCGTCGCCATCGACTATGGTTTTTATCTCTACCTCCAGCCGCCGCTGCGCCCGGGCGAGCCTTACCGTGAAAAACTGGACCGCCTCCTCAAGCCCCTCCTCACGAGCTGCCTCACCACCGTCATCGGTTTCTCGTTTCTCCTCTGGTCGGAACTCCCGCTCATCCGCCAGCTCGGTGTCTTCGTCAGCGCCGGGCTCCTGAGCGCGCTTGCCGCCGCGATCCTCTACTTCGCCCAAATAAAAAACCCGTTTCTTCAGGCCCGCATCCTCTCGCTCCCGAAAACCCCCACGCCTACCAGCCGCCGCCTCGTCCGTGCCCTCGGCCTCCTCGCCCTCGCCGTCGCCCTCACCGGCCCGTGGTTGCTCAAATGGCACGACGACATCCACCAGCTCGACGTGCCCAACCCCGCCCTCGTCGCCAACGACGAGCACCTGCGCACGCTCTTCGGCGACACCGCCGGTCGTTCCATCTACATCACGCGCGCCGATTCCCTCGTCGCCGCCCGCGACCACCTCGCCGCCTTCCAAGCTTGGCACGACCACACTTTTCCCGACGCCCCGCTCTCCAGCATCGGCCTCATCCTGCCCACCGAAGCCGATTACCTCGCCCAACCCTCCCTGCTCGCCGACCTCCAAGATTTCGAACCCCGCCTCCGCGCCGCCCTCGAACACAACGGCTACACCCCCGACTCCTTCGCCCCCTTCTTCGAAGCCTGGCG
>JAHFTG010000122.1 GCA_023269455.1 Opitutaceae bacterium
AGCGATTCAAACCATCCGAATTTTAGACGGCGTTAACAAGATGCCGAAGGGATCGGATTCTGCATCCCCTTAAATCCTGTCCATCCCGTCCAAACTCCGTCCTCACGGCAGCACCTTCGCCAGCTCTGCCAGCGACGTGATGAACATCGCCGACTCCCGCTTCACCTTTTCGCGCGCCACGTAGCGGCCGAAGCCCACAAACAAATCCACGACCGGCTTCGTCTCCAGGTCGCTCACCCCATCGCCCACCATGACGATCTTCGTCGGCTTCAACTCCGCCCGCAGCCGGTTAACCATCTCCGGCTTCCCGCCCGAACGCGTCGTCGGATACGACTCATCAAACCCCGTGTAGCGCCCCTGCGCGTCGAAAAACAGATCCACCGCCTCAACCCGCTCGATCCCCAAAAAATCCGCCAGCGGGCGAATCACCGGCCGAAACCCGCCGCTCAAAATCATCGGCGTCCACCCCGCCGCCCGCGCCGCCGCCAGCGCCTCGCGCGCAGTCGGCTCGACCGTCTCGATGTAAAGCTGCCCGATAGCCGCGATATCCTTCTGCTCAGGTTGGATGATCTCCAGCCGACGTCCAAACACCGCCTCGACCGGCAGCTTCCCGTTCATCGCATCGTTGGTCATCGCCTCGATGCGGGCAAAGGTCTCAGCCCCGCGTGCGCGCCCCAATTCGTCGATCCCCTCGATGGAGCTCAAGGTGCTGTCGCAGTCAAAAATGAGAAGTTTGGGGGAAGACACAGCCGCCCACGAAAACGCCCGCCGACGACGCGTGCAATGTGTTTCCTTAATGGGCTACAGCAGTTCGCCCTGCACACCGCCGGGCGGCGTCACGCCGAGGAACGGTCCATACCGTTCCAGCCAGTCGTCGAGCTTGTCAGTATAATAGCCAGGATCATACGGAGCCGTCGTCGCATCGTAGAGCGCCACCGGACGCGCCCGCTGCCAGTCGCTCGTTTTGCCCTTCTGCTTCGGCGTGATGTAATACGCCACCCGCTCGCCCATGCGCGGGCGCGGATTCATCTGCAACGCCGCCTCTGCCGATGCACGGCGCGGCTTGCCGCCCTCCGCGATGAACCGTTCGTAAGCGTCGGGATTCATGCCGAGCACTTCCGACTTCGCGACTTCCGCGACGGGCATTTGCCGCGAAGCGAGGCGGGCGCGGTAATCGTCCACCAACCCCAGCGGTGACTCCGCGCTCGCCCCCACCAAAAAATGCACGAGCTGGTTGCCCAGTTTCTTCAGGAACGGCTCGATCCCGCGCGAACGAAGGGCGCTCCCTCGAATGGTGATCTTTTTGCCGTCGTAGAGCGCATAGTTCTTCGCCTTGTAGCTCCACATCGCGGTGTATTTCCCGTCGTATTCCAACTCGATGCCCGGCGGTAAAATGCCCGCAACCTTCGCGAGCAACGTGTCCGGCTCGTCGAAGTAACGCTCGGTCGAGAGATAAATACCGTCCGTGTCCGCTTCCAGGATCGTGCAGTCGTGCTTCGTGAATTCGTCGATCAACGCTTGCAGCAATTCACGCCCGCGACGCGTGACCTCGGCCGCCAGTTCGCCATCGCCAAAGCGCGCGCCAGAGAAACCGAGGTAGCCGTAGAATGAATTGATGAGGATTTTGAAGCTCGTCTGCCGCGCCTGATATTCGGCGCGCAGATCGGCATCTTCCGAGGTGCGCGCGAGCTGTTTATATTTGAGGCGATATTCGCGCAGGGCTTTGAGCAGCGGAATGAACACGCCCAGCGTATCGTTCTTCGGATTGCGCCCGATGGACATGAGCAGGCTCGGATAAAGCGAGGCCACGTCGAAGTGCAGCACGTGCTTGAACACCCCTTCCTGAAAACTCCGGGTGTAGCCGCCCTCGAACGGCGCGACTTCCGGAGGCACCGGACACGCCTGCCGCGCGTGATAGTATTCTTCGAGGAAGAGCAGATCGATCTTGCTCGTCGTGCCGCGCAGCGTGGCTTCCTGGAGAAGAATCGGAAACGTTTTCACCTGCTCGAAATACGTGGGCAGAAGAAGGTCGGCGACGCCCCGGGTTTCGCGCAAGTCGTCGCTCAGGTAGGCGATGAATTTCTCGCGATCATGGAGAAAGGCCTCGTGGATCTTGTCGCCCGCTAGGTAGGTGCGCTCGTCGTCGTCCTCGGTGATGCCGAAGTAGGCGGCCACAGCCTTCAGTCCGTAAGACGTGAGTTCGCGCGTGGTGATGTCGTATTGCTGCACGAGCAGGTAGGTGTCCACGACGGTGCGCCCCGGCAGATCGCAGCGCGGGAAATCGACCATACGCTCGGCGATCTTCAGGCGGCTGTTGCGGAAGGACGCCTTCTGCCCGAAGCGGCCCCACGCACACGGCACCTTGAGCCGCTTGGCGCGCTGACGCAGGTAATCGAGATCGAATTTGAAGATGTTGTGCCCCTCGATCACATCGGGGTCTTCCTCGGCAAGCGCGGTGTTGAGCGACTCCAACAGGCGCTTCTCCGCCTCGTCCGTCATGGCGTCGAGCACGAGGATGCGGTTGCGATCCCCAAAGCGCAGGCCGATGGCGAGCACGCGATCGTCGGGATTGGTCGCCTGGCTGAACGCGCCATCCGTCGAACCGGTCTCGATGTCGAGTTGGCAGCGGCGGAGTTGCCCGAAGGACAGATCGGCAAACAGGCGCGCTTTGTTTTGCAGGAGAAACTGGCTCTCCAGCGGCTTGATCGTATCGATGCCGCCGGTGTCCTTGGCCGCTTTTAGAAACACATCAAACGCGTCCAGCGTGTCCGCATGCGCGAGCCGCGTAAACGTCCCCTCGCCTTTCAGCGTCTCGATGGTGACGCCCTCCGTCTCCGCCGTGACGACATCGCGCAACCACGCAAAAGGTCGCAGCGTCTCGATCCGGGTTTCACGCGTGCCGTCGGCTTTGGAGACCGCCGTGTGAACGCGTCCGTCGTCATCCACCCATACGCCGCAAAGAGTGCCTTTCATGGGCGCGTTTGGAAAACCCCGTGATTACCTGCCGCTCAGAGTTTAAAGCGCAGGTAGTAAACCGTGAAGATGCCGAGAAATAGGAACGCGCCGATGAGCCCCATGAACAGGCAGGCCTTGTCGCGTTTGCGGTAGCCGATGCCCATGAGCGCGCTCACGCCGAGCCAGGCGATGAGCTTTAGCACGACCCAGGTGGAGAACTGGCTGTTGTGGAGCTTCGCGAGCAGGCCAAAGCCGCTCACAATCATGAGCACGCTGGCGACGCCCGTGATCACGAGGACTTTTTTCCGCGTTTCGGGTGCGCCGGCGAAACCATAAAAGGCCCCCGCCGTAAGCGTGAGGAGCGAGAGGAGATGGATGACTTGGTAAACGACAGGATTCATAATAAAACGAAGGTGGCAGGGAAATCCCGCCGATGTCTAGAAGCGATGCGCCCACCCGCTCGTTTCAAGCTCCGGCTTTCGGCGGAACCTCCGACTTGGGCTGCGGCGCCATGATCAGCGTGTCCTTGTTGGCCATGAAATGCGGCGACATGATCTGCACGCCGTGGGAGTTGAACACGTCCTGAATGCTGGCGTGCAACGCGGCGATCACGCGGTTGCGCTGGCGGGGATCGATGAGACGGGCGTTGACCTGATATTCCACGTAGAAATCCGACAACGCCGTCTGCTGCACGAAAGGCGCCGGCTCGGCGCTCAAGCCTTCGGTGAGGCCCACGGCCTCGATCAACAGCGCGTGAACCTGCCGCCACGGTGTATCGTAGCCGATGGTCACGGTGGTATGCACCAGCACGCCGCCATCGGTGGAGAAGCGGGAAAAGTTCTTCACCGTGGTGCCGAGGATCACCGTGTTCGGCACGTGAAGCTCCTCGTTTTTCGGCGAGCGAATCTTGGTCGAAAGAAAACCCAGCACCTCCACCACCCCCTCGTAATCGCCGATGCGCACATACTCGCCCGGCTTGAGCGCCCGCGAATACATCAGCACCAGCCCGCTCGTAAACTGCCCGATCACGCTGCTCGAACCGAGCGACACCAGCAGGCCGATGAACACGCTCATGCCCTTGAACGCCGCGCTGCTGCTGCCGGGAATGTAAGGGTAAATCATCACGACCGCGAAGAGCCAGACCACCACCGTGATGATGCGCTGGGTGGCGCGGGCGGCCTCCTGTTCCATGCCGGCAAACGTGATGTGCCCCGTCGCGATGCTGCGGAAAAATGCCCTTACCAGCCCGATCACCCCGCGCGTGATGAGCAGGATGAACGCGATGACCAGCAGGTTGGGAATGGCGTGCACGAAGGTGGAGCCCACGCGGAGCACGAGATTCCAAAGGTTTTCCTGCAAGTCATCGCCCCACGGCTTGGTGTAGGGGAAGCAGCCCAGACAATACGCCACCCATTCAAACGCCGCGCTGCCCACGATCAGCCAGAAGACCACCCGCAAAACCCAGCGCAGAGCCTTCACCGCATACGACATGATCTGGAGGCCGCGCTGCTTGAGTTTTTCCGTGAGGCGCCGCTCGAACACGAGCACCCGATGCCGCAGGCTTTTGTTAAGCCTCACCAAGGCGATGACCAGCAGCCCATAAACCAGCGTCGCGATCCCCGCCTTCACGACGGCCCGCAACAAATGCGCCACGCCATCCTGCGCCTTCGCCTGCTGGAGCGCCTGCGTGAGCGCCTCGGCGGCTTCGGCCGCGGTCGCCTCCTGGTTCTTTCCCGCGAGCGGATCGGCATCGCCGGGCGCGATGATCGTCACGATTTCCCCGCCGACCAATATCCTGATGCCGTCCTTGCTTGGAGTGGTGGTGACCGGCCCGAAAACATTCCGCGTCATCAGCGAATCGATCCGCTCCGTCGCCCGACGAATACGTTCACCCGGGCCGCCTCCAAAAAGCTCCGACCGCAACGTCACCACCGGCCGGTTAAAAACCGAGAACAACGCCGGCTCGTCATCGGCGGCCGCCTGATCCGCTTTCGATTCCGTCGGGACGGAGGCCCCGGGCAGCAACGGCTGCGAATCCGTCTGCGCGCGAAGCATGGATGAAAAACCCAGCACGACTCCGATCAAAAACCAGACGCGGAAAACGGGTGATTTCATAGGTTCAATCCAGACCTTGTTAATGGTCTGCGCCGCAGTGCCCAGCCCCATCCGCGATGAACGCCCAAAGACCAGCCTCATGGCCCGGTCTCCGCTGAAAGTAGAATGACACCCCGCCTGCGCCGTATGCCCAAAGGCTCAGGACCTTTTTAGGTTAAAGTGGGCGCCGCCGGCTGCATTCTGCTTTCCGATTTACGGCCTAGCATAGTTCAACCGGTTGATGGCTCCCGGATTAGTTGTAAGGAAAGAGCAGTTATTGAAAGCACCTCGAACACTGCAGGGTGTCGTCAACAAAGCTAGGTTCGAAGCCTCCACGGTCAACCGCCATCAGCCTGTTTAACGGGAGTTTTTTTCTTCAAGAATCCCCGCGCGCTCCACGCCACCAACGCCGCGTTGCCCAGCGCCGCGCAGACCGGTGAACCGGTCGCAAAGCCGTTCACCAACAACCCGGCCGTAAGCACGACCACGAACGCGTCCACCCAGCGGCGCGCCCCGAGCCGCCACTGCGCCACGACCAACGCGAGCCAGGTGATCATGCCCAGCGTGAGCGACACGGTTTCAAACTTTGCGGACGCCGGGATCTTGCCTTCACGCGCCAGCAGAATCGTCAGCAGCCAAAACAACAGTTGGTTGAAAAAAGCGAAGCCCACCGCCATCGCCGTGAGCAGCGTGGGATTGGCGGGGAATTTCCCGTTCGCATCGACCGGCACGCGGCTCGCAATCGCGCAGCCCGAACAGCAGAAATACTCGCGCCCCGGCTGCACGCGGAGGGCCTTGAACGGCAGTCCGCAGTAGTGGCAGGCGACCTTATTCATCTTCGTCCACGCTGAGCGGATCGAGATACTTCAGGATGATCTTCTGCAACTCGTCGAGAAACACGAAGCAGGCGAAGGCCTTCTTCTCCTCCTCGTCGAGATCGCCCAGATTACTGTCGGCCTCCAGCGCCTCGAGCGCGTCATCCGACACCCGCACAAGCCGCGTGCCGCGAAAACGCAGGCGCAACGCCGCCGAGGCGCGCAGGACGGATTCGGCGGTTTCGCGGTCCTGCCCGATCACGCCCTCCGTGAAAAACTTCTGGTCAAACAACGTAAAAAGCCGGTCGCAGTCCTCGCGTTGCGACGCCAGCAACTCCTCGCGCCACACGGAGGCGAGGTCGGCGTCCACGCTCGTGAGCGTGACCTCCACGGCGACATTTTCACGCAGCTCGTCGGCCACCGTCTTCATGAGATCAAGAAGCGGCGCGACGGCGGAGATGCTGAGGCGGACTTCAACCCTTTTCATCGGTTTCGATCGTCGAGGACAGATGCCATTGTTGCAGGGAAAAAACGTAGGCCTCGGCATTTTCGCGCACGCCGGTCCACACGATGGTGCGGCCCTGCTCGTGCGCCTCCATCATGTGCCGCGTGGCCGTCGGCTCGTCGAAGCCGAAGACCTTCCGCAGCACCATGACGGCATACGACATGCGCGTGACCGCGTC
>JAHFTG010000123.1 GCA_023269455.1 Opitutaceae bacterium
GCCGGCACGCGGCTGTCGGAGCAGCCGATCCAGAGATACTCCGGGTTTTGCTGGGCGGCCAGTTTCGCGAAGAACTGGGGATCCTTCGCGCGAATGCTTTCGGCCCACGTTTTGTTTTGGATGAAAAGATGATCCAGCGAATGCATAAAAATATCAGATTTTAAGGGAACGCAGGGTTGTCGGGTTATCCTTGGGCCGACTGCTGTGCTTACTTGCGACCAAAGATAAAATATAAAATCGAGCCGAGGAACGGCACCAAAAGGATCACGATGATCCAGACAACCTTGTTGGGATTATTGCTCTTCGCGCAGTCCACGATGGCGATAATCCAGAGGGCCAGCACCAGCAGGTAGAGAAGGTTGTTCATGCAACAACTCTAAATTGCCAACTCCCGGCGTCCACAAAAAAGGCCGCCCGGAAATACCGGGCGGCCTTTTGAATAATCTATTTTGCTGATGCCTCAGGCAACGCGCTCGACCACCAACGGCGGGGGCGTGGGGCGCTTGGGCGCGAGACGGTAGGCGTTCTTGAAGTGATCGAGCGCCTGCTCGAGCTTCGCCTCGTCGTTGTAGTGGATCATCATGAGCGGCTCGCCCTGCTTGACCTGCGTGCCGACCTTCTTGATCTCGGAAACACCGACCGCGAAATCCTGCTTGTCACCGGGCTTCGAGATACCGGCGCCGAGCAGATGGACGCCGTGGGCGATCATCGCGGCGTTGATGGTGTGAACGTAACCGCGCTTGGGCGCGGGCAGCTTGCGGATGTGTTTCGCCGAGGGGAATTTTTCGGGATGATCGATGTAGGCGATGTCGCCGCCCTGGGCCTTTACGAGCTCCTTGAATTTTTCGAGGGCCGAGCCGTCGGTGAGGTGACGCTGCACGGTCTGCTTGGCCGAAAGAGTCGAGCCCGCGACGCCGGCGAGGCGGACGATTTCCATGCCGAGCTTGAGCACGAGTTCCTTCATGTCCTCGGGGCCTTCGCCCTTGAGGAGCGCGATGGCTTCCTTGACTTCGAGGCTGGTGCCCACGGTGTCGCCGAGCGGCTGGTTCATGTCGGTCACGAGCGCGACACAGCGGCGCTTCATGGAGCGGCCGACGCGGGTCATGGAGCGGGCGAGCTGCTTAGCCTGCTCGAGATCCTTGATGAAGGAGCCGTTGCCCCACTTCACGTCGATCACGAGGCCTTCGGAGCCTTCGGCGAGCTTCTTGGAGAGAACGCTGCCGGTGATAAGCGGGAGGCTGGGGATGGTGCCGGTTTCCTTGCGGAGCGCGTAGAACTTGGCGTCGGCCGGGGCGAGTTTCTCGTCCTGATGGACGATCGCACCACCGATTTTGCCGAGTTGGGAAACGAACGCGTCAATCGAGAGATGGCCCTTGAAGCCGGGGATGGCCGCGAGCTTGTCGAGGGTGCCGATCACGTAGTCGTGCTCGACGCCGCACATCATGGGGACGACCACGCCCGCCGCCATCGCGAGAGGCACGAGAACAAGCGAGGTTTTGTCGCCCACGCCGCCGGTCGAGTATTTGTCGATCTTCGGCTTGGCGATGTGCGACAGATCAATGACTTCGCCCGAAAGCATCATTTCCTCGGTCAGAATGGCCGTTTCCTGAGCCGACATCTGTTGGAAGAAAATCGCCATCAACAAGGCCGCAAGCTGATGCTCGGGCATTTCACCATCCAGCGTCGCATCAATAATATAGCGAATTTCCTCTTGGGTAAACTCCTGGCCATCGCGCTTTTTTTCGATAAGAAAGTTAAAGGATGGCTTGATGAACCTCCGGGGAGGCAACGTGCGTTTAGTCATTGTATATGTGTGAGTAAATAGAACAGGCCGGCGAAACCGTAAAAGTTTACAAGAGGAACTCCCTCCTCTGAAAAGTCGAGCCGAAACTGCCCAGTTTAGCCGGGGATTCCGGCGGTAAACGGACTCGGGGCCGCCCCAACTCCACGCTTGCGCCGTCCCTCTTCGCACGGGTTGATTCGGGGGATGCACGTTTCGTTCAACCTCGCCGCTCTCCTCGATGCGGCCTTGAAAACCGCCGCCACCGCCTCCGGCCTCGACGCCGCCGACTTCTCCCCCGAAGTCCGCACCGCCGACCCGAAGCACGGCGATTTCCAAGCCAACGGCGTGCTCCCCTACGCCAAACGCACGAAGCAAAACCCGCGCGCCCTCGCCGAGAAACTCGTCGCCGCCCTGCCCGCCGACGTCGCCGCCGCCTGCACGATCACCGTGGCGGGACCGGGCTTCATCAACTTCACGCTTCAGCCCGCCGCATTGCAGGCCTGGCTGCGGGCGTTTTCGACGCGCGAACAACTCTCCGCCGGCGCCGCCGCGACCTATGCCGGACAGACCTGGGTGGTTGACTACAGCTCGCCCAACACCGCCAAGCAGATGCACGTCGGCCATTTACGTTCCGCCGTGATCGGCGAAGCCGTGAGCCGCCTGCTCGCCTTCAGCGGAGCGAACGTCATTCGCGACAACCACATCGGCGACTGGGGCACGCAGTTCGGCAAACTCATCTGGGCCTACAAACGCCAGCTCGATACCGCCGCTTTCGCCGAGGACCCGCTCGCCGAATTCGAACGTCTCTACAAAGTCGGCAACAGCGCCGCCGATGCCGATCCCGCCGTCCTGAAAGAAGCGCAGCAGGAACTCGTCAAACTCCAGTCTGGCGACCCCGAAAACACCGCCATCTGGAAAAAAATCGGCGAAGTCAGCGTGTCTGCCTTCCAGCAAATCTACGATCTGCTTGGCATTCGCTTCGATTACTCGCTCGGCGAGAGTTTTTACAACGACAAGGTCGGCCGCGTTTACCAGGAACTCACCGACTGCGGCCTCGCGACGGAGAGCCAGGGCGCGCTCGTCGTCTTTCACCCCGAGCATCCGCGTTTCAAAGACCAGCCCTTCCTCATCCGCAAATCCGACGGCGCCGCCAACTACGCCTCCACCGACCTCGCGACGATTCTCTACCGCAGCGAGCATTTCCACGCCGACGCCGCGATTTACGTGATCGATTCCCGCCAAAGCGACCATTGCCAGCAGCTCTTCCTGACCGCGCAAAAATGGTTCGAGAAAACCGGCCGCACCTGCCCTCGCCTCGAGCACGTCGCGTTCGGCACCGTGCTCGGCGAAGACGGACGCCCGCTCAAGACCCGCAACGGCGACAACATCAAGTTGAAAGACCTCCTCGCCGAAGCCGTCGAACGCGCCCGCCGCCTCGTTGACGAAAAAAGCGCCGAGCTGCCCGAAGACGAACGCCGCACCATCTCCGAGATCGTCGGCACCGGCTGCGTGCAATACGCCGACCTCTCGCAAAACCGTTCCAGCGACTACCTCTTTTCTTGGGACAAGATGGTTTCTTTCGAGGGCAACACCGCCGCCTATCTGCTCTACTCCGTCGCCCGCGTGCGCTCGATCTTCCGCAAGCTCGACGCCACTCCCGGCGACCCCGCCGTCGAGACCGCCGCCAGCCCGCTCGAAACACCCGAGGAACTCTCGCTCGCGCGAAAGTTGACCAAGTTTTCCGACGCCGTCGCCCTCGCCACCACCAGCCTGCGCCCTCACTTCCTCAGCCTCTATCTCTACGAACTCGCCGGCGAGTTCAGCACCTTCTACGCGGCCGACAAAGTCGCGGTGGACGATCCTGGCGTGCGCGCCCGCCGCCTCCTGTTGTGCGCCCGCACCCTGCTCCTGTTGGAAACGGGGCTCAATCTCCTCGGCCTGCGCACGGTGACACGCATGTAAGCCACCGCTGCCTGCGCATGCGGCCCGACACGCACGGCCCACCGGCCTTTGCGCCGCCCGCCGCGATCGCACCCGAAAACACTCTTGCCGCCTTCTTTCCGCAGGCGCATCTTCTCCTCACTTATTTTATGGCCACGCAGGAATTCTACATTCGCAGCGCGTCCGAAACCGAAGCACGCGGTCCCTTCACCCAGGAACATTTGCTCTCTCTATCCGAGAACGGCCAGATCACCAAAGAGACGCTTTTCTACGACGCCAACAGCGAGCAATGGGTGCGCATCGGCGACAATACCGAACTCACCGAGCTGATTTTCCCCGAACGAAAAGCCCTCAAGCTCAAGACGCGCGAAACCATCAAAACCCTCAACGTCCGCAAGGAAGAGGACGCCCCCATCTCCGTCGAGGACATGCTCGCCGCAGCCGAAGGCCGCACTGCGGAAACCAAGAGCAAGCTTGATCCCGCCATCGCCCGCGAACGCGCCGCCGCCATCGGCCTCTACGCGGCCATTGCCCTGCTCATCATCAGCGCCGCCTCGCTGATTCTTCCCTCCATCGATGTCGTCATCACGCTCGATCCCGTCGCCATCATTCAGCATCCGCTCGCGATCCTCGGTGCCTTTCATGCCGTGCTCGCCCTGCTGCTCTTTCTTCAAGTCACGCAGGCTTATCCGATGGTGCGTTTCGCCACCTCCCTCGGCCTCGGCTTCACCGGTTTTCTTCTCTGGATCAACGGCCAGTTCGTGCCGCTGGCCGCGCTCGCCGTCGGTTCCGTCGGGCTCTACTTCTGCACGGTCTTCATCAACTTCCTCGGCATCGGCCTCGCCGCCGGCTTCGGTTTCGCCGGCATGCTCGGCTTCGCATTTTATTCGCTCACCTGATCTGCTCGCATGGCTCGTCCCGCTCCTTTCTGGACTAGGCTGATCGCCACCTATCAGAGGGAAATCTGGCAACCTCAGTATCTCGGCGACAAGTCCGCTCGTGGTCGCCTCTATGCGGTCCTGCGCGTCATCTCGATCACCGTCACCGGCCTCGAAGAAACCAAGTCCGCCAGCCGCGCGGCCGCTCTCAGCTTCAGCTCGTTGCTCGGCCTCGGCCCGCTCGTCGCCATCGCCATGCTCGTCGCAGGCTTCATGCTCGACAAGCAGGACCCCAATCTCGCCGCGAAAACCCTCAGCGGCATCATCGAAAAAGTCGCCCCGCAGCTCGGCCAGTTGCAAAGCTCCGGCCAGCTTCCGTCGAGCCCGCACTCCACGCCAAACACCCTCGTGGCCGCCGCCACCGAGCTCGCCGCGCCCACCGGCGTGACCCAGTCCACTCCCGCCGATCCCGAGCTGGTCCAGATGATCAACGGCTTTATCGCCGGGTCGCGCAACGGCACCGTCGGCGCGCTCGGTGCGCTCACCCTCATCATCATCGTGCTCCAGTTGTTCACGTCCATCGAGACGTCGTTCAACGAGATCTGGGGCGTGCGCCGCGGCCGCTCCTGGCTCATGCGCATCGTCTTCTATTGGACGATTCTCACGCTCGGCTCGGTGCTGTTTTTTGCGGCGCTCACCGGCCTTTCCGCCGGCGCGCTCTTCAACGCCTTCGAGCACATTCCGTTCGGCGACCAGATGGTCTCCGTGCTCCGATTCTTCGTGCCCGCCGGCTCGATCGTGCTGCTCGTCGCGATGCTCACCGTCTTCTACCGCACCATTCCCAACACCCACGTCTGGTGGCGCGCCGCCCTCATCGGCGCCTTGGTCGTCGCCGCGCTCCTCGTGTTGAACAACTTCCTCGCGTTCATCTACCTCAAGCGCGTCGTGCTCCAGCGCAGCCTCTACGGCTCGCTCGGCATCCTCCCGATCCTGATGTTCGGCCTCTACGTGTTCTGGTTTTTCGTGCTCCTCGGCGGACAAGTCAGCTACGCCGTCCAAAACGTAAACTTCCGCAACAGCCAGGCCGCCTGGAGCAGCCTCGCCGAATCCATGCGCGAACGCCTCTCCCTCATCGTGCTCCTCACCATCGGCCGCCGCTTCCAAAACTGCGAGACGCCTTGGACCGCCTCGCAACTCGGCACCCGCCTGAAAGTCCCCACGCAGATTCTCAACGAGTGCATCAACCGCCTCGTAAAGATGAACCTCATCACGCCCATTCCTCCTGCCGCCGACGCCGATGCGACCGACTACCTCTTCCAGCCCGCGCGCCCGCTCAGCCGCATCACCCTCGGCGATTTCAAGCAGCTCGACGACGACTTCGGCGGCGACCCGACCGGCCCCGCGCTCGCCGACCTCGACCCCATCGTCAAACGCTACAACGACACCGTCGAAGGCCTGGCCCGCGCCGAGTTTTTCCGAAAACCCCTCGACCAGCTCCTCGCCGAACACCCCGCCACCTCCTGAGGAAAAAGGAAGTCGGAGACCTGCTACGCGGATCGGATGGAGCCTTGGCTACGGGACTCTCGGCCTTACCTCTGATTTCCGACCTCTGACCCTCTGCCTTCGACATCCGCTCTTCCGTTGACACCCCCTCTTCCCCTCCTAGCTTCAACCCTTTTATCCCCATGATTTCTTGGATTCAGAAAACCTTCCAGCAGCACTTTCGCACCATCTTTTTGGTCCTGCTGGGCCTCGTCATCGTCTCGTTCGTCTTCTCGTTTGGCCCCTCCTCCGGCCTGAACGGCGCGCGCCCCAAAGTCCTCAGCCGGAACTTCTTCGACCTTAACCTCAGCTCGCCCGATGACCAGCAACGCCTCATGGGCGACGCCAGCCTGAGCGTCCAGCTTCAAGCCGGTTACGACGCCCTTCAAGCCGAGC
>JAHFTG010000011.1 GCA_023269455.1 Opitutaceae bacterium
CAACGCTCATCGGATCTTCATTCCGATCGGCAAGGAAGAAAACTTCTCTGGGCTGATCGATCTCGTCCATAATGTTGCCTACATTTTCGACGAAACCACGGACCCGCTCGGTATGAACCCAGTCACTGCCGCGATTCCTGCCGAATACGCTGAGCAAGCCAAGGAATACCGCGAAAAGTTGATCGAAGCGGTTTGCGACTTCGACGACGTCATTGCCGAGAAATACCTCGGTGGCGAAGAGATCACGGTTGACGAGTTCATTCTCGCTGTTCGCAAGGCCACGATTTCGATGAAGTTCACCGGCGTGATCCCCGGTTCCGCCTTCAAAAAGAAGGGCGTGCAGCGCCTTCTCGATTCTGTCGTCACCTATCTCCCCAACCCTCTCGATGTTCCCGCCATGAAGGGCGAGGATACCGATGGCAAAGAGGTCGAGGCTGTCGTGAGCGACAAGGCCAAGATGGCCGGTCTGGCGTTCAAACTCTGGAACGATCCGTTCGTCGGACGTCTGGTGTTCTTCCGCATTTACACCGGCAAGCTTCCTAAGGGCATGCCCCTTTACAATCCCCGCACCCGTCGCACCGAGCGCGTTTCCCGTCTCGTTCTGATGCGCGCCATGGATCGTGAGGAAATCGACATGGCTTACTCCGGGGACATCTGCGCCCTTGTCGGCGTGAAAGACGTCATCACCGGCGACACGCTGTGCGACGAAGATTTCGACATCCGCCTTGAGCCGCCGTCCTTCCCCGAGCCCGTTATCGCGATGTCGATCGAGCCTAACTCGAAGGCCGATCAAGAAAAGCTCGGCACCGCGCTCCAACGCCTCGTGGCCGAAGATCCGACTCTTCGCGTCAAGACCGACCCCGACACCGGCCAGACTATTCTTGCGGGCATGGGCGAGCTCCACCTTGAGATCATCGTTGATCGCATGAAACGTGAGTTCAAGGTCGAGGCGACCTCTGGCAAGCCCCAGATTGCTTATCGCGAGACGATCACGGCTCCTGCCGACGGTGAAGGCAAATTCATCCGTCAGTCCGGCGGCAAGGGCCAATACGGTCACGTCGTCGTCAAGATCGAGCCGAACGAAAAGGGCAAGGGCGTCGAAGTCATCAACGAAACCGTGGGTGGTTCGATCCCCAAGGAATTCATCAAGCCTTCTACCGAAGGTATCATGGAAGCGGCCAACAATGGTGTCGTCGCCGGCTATCCGGTGGTTGATGTCATCGTTCGCATTGTTGACGGTTCCTTCCACGACGTGGACTCGTCGGAAATGGCGTTCAAGATGGCCGGCATTTTCGGCTTCAAGGACGCGATGAAGGCCGCCAAGCCCATCCTCCTCGAACCCATCATGGGCGTCGAAGTCACGACTCCCGAAGAGTATCAGGGCGACCTCATCGGCGACATCAATCGTCGCCGCGGTCAGATCGCTGGCATGGAGTCCAAGAACGGCGCCTGCATCATCAGCTCCAAGGTTCCCCTTGAGACCCTTTTCGGTTACGTCACCGACATTCGCTCGCTCTCCAAGGGTCGCGCGAGTGCCTCGATCACCCCGTCGCACTTCGAGCAAGTTCCTTCCTCTCTCCTCACCAAGATCGTCGAGACCTCCTCCAAGGCTCCCGCCCGCAGCTAACCTCGTTCTTTTTATCGCATGAAAGGCCAACGCATCCGCATCAAACTCCAAGGCTTCGACTATCGAGTGATCGACCAGTCTGCCTCGGAAATCGTCGAAACCGCCAAGCGCTCCGGCGCCCGTGTTTCCGGCCCGATCCCTCTCCCGACTCGCATCGAGAAGCTTTCGGTCAACCGCTCCCCGCACGTTGACAAGAAGTCGATGGAGCAGTTCGAGACGCGCACCCACAAGCGCCTCATCGACATCATTGAGCCCACCGCCCAGACGGTCGATGAGCTCAAGAAACTCAATCTTCCCTCCGGCGTCGATATCACCATCAACGTTTGAGTTAACCAAGAATCACTTCACACATCAGTTGCTGCCCATGTGCGCACCGCGCACCGCTGGGTTTCCACTAATGTAGGTTGTTAAACGGAAAACTTTTCCACCTACCACTTAGCACCATGTCCTCTACGCTATTAGGCAAAAAACTCGGTATGACGCAGGTCTATGACGCCAAAAACGTCCTAGTTCCCGTCACCGTGGTCGAAGCTGGCCCTTGCCCGGTCGTCCAAGTTAAAACCAAACAGATCGACGGCTACGACGCCGTTCAGATCGGCTTCTCCAAACAGAAGTCCAAGAACGCCTCGAAGGCCGAGCAGAACCACGCCAAAAAGGCTGGTCTCGATGAGACGCCCCGCGTCCTCAGCGAAGTTCGCCTCGCCGCTCCCTCCACGCTCAAGGTCGGTGATGTTGTCACCGTCGCCGATTTCCAGGAAGGCCAGTTTGTTGACGTCAGTGGCGTCACCAAGGGCAAAGGCTTCCAAGGCGTCGTGAAGCGTTTCCGTGTCGGCGGCGGTCCCGCCACCCACGGTTCCATGTTCCACCGCCGCATCGGTTCCATCGGCATGCGCCAGACCCCTGGCCGCGTCTGGAAGAACCAGGCGATGCCCGGCCACATGGGCCAGCTCTCCTGCACCATGCAGAATCTCATCATTGTGAAGATTCTCCCTGAGAAGAACCTTCTTCTCGTCAAGGGCGCCATTCCCGGCGCCAACGGTGACGACGTCGTCGTCCGCACCGCCATCAAGGGCCAGCCCAAGAAAGCCTAACCCTTAAGGACACCTACGACATGAAACTCAAAGTTTTCAGCTCCGACGGCAAGACCTCCCGCGAACAAGATTTCGCCGGTCTGCCCACCTTCGAAGGCGACAAAGGCCTTCAGGCGGTCAAAGAAGTGATCGTCGCTATCAACGCCAACAACCGCCTCGGCACCCACTCCACGAAAACCCGTGGCGAAGTGTCCGGTGGCGGCAAAAAGCCCTGGCGCCAGAAGGGCACCGGTCGCGCCCGCGCCGGTTCCACCCGCTCCCCGATCTGGGTCGGCGGTGGCGTCGTCTTCGGCCCCAAGCCCCGCGACTACTCCAAGAAGATCAACTCCAAGGTCAAGGCCCTCGCCTTCAGCCGTGCGTTGTTCGACCGCGTTTCCGCCGGTGAAATCGACGTCATCGACGCCTTCGAAATCCAGCCGGTCAAGACCAAGGTCATGAACCAGATCATCGAGCGCATCGCCCCCAAGGGGAAGATCCTCATCGTTGACCACGAGTTCAGCGCCGACACCGCCCGCGCCGTGTGCAACCTCGAACGCATCTCCGTCCAGGAGGCCAGCGCTCTCAACACCCTCGATCTTGCTCAATACAAGAAGATCATCGTGAGCGCCAAGGCGCTCGAAACCATCATCGCTCGCGTCAACGGAGGTAAGAACTAATGAACGCTGGAAAAGTTCTCAAACTCGTCCGCCTCACCGAAAAGTCCAACAAGCTTTCGTCTGAGCTCGGCCAATACACCTTCGAGGTCGCCATCGGCACCAACAAGCACCAGATCGCGGAAGCCGTCGAGAAGACCTTCAAGGTCTCCGTCACCCGCGTCAACACCGCCACCTATCGCGGTAAAAACAAGAAGAGCCGTCAAGGCCGCCCCAGCATCACGTCCAACTACAAGAAGGCCATCGTGACGCTGAAGACCGGCGATAAGATCGAGCTCGTCTAATCCGGAGAACACACAACATGCCGCTCACTCCTATCCGTCGCCCTCTCACGCCTTCCCAGCGCTTTACGCAGCTGAACAAGCCCGAGGGTCTTTCCAAAAAGCGCCCCGAGGCTGCCCTCACCGAGGCCAAGCCCAAGACCGGTGGTCGCAACGTCTATGGCCGCATCACCTCGCGTCGTCGCGGCGGTGGCCATAAGAAGCTCTACCGCATCATCGACTTCAAGCGCGACATCCTCGACATGCCCGCCAAGGTCCAGGCGATCGAGTATGATCCCAACCGCACCGCGCACATCGCCCTCCTGGCCTACACCAGCGGCGAGAAGCGCTACATCATCGCCCCCAAGGGCCTGAAGGCTGGCGACACCATTTTCGCCTCCGACAAGGCGACTTTGAACGATTTCAACGTCGGCAACAACTTCCCGCTGTCGATCATCCCGCCTTCGACGAAGTTGCACAACGTCGAGCTCGTCCCCGGTCGTGGCGCCCAGCTCGGTCGCACCGCCGGCACCTCCATCGAACTCGTCAACGTCGAGAACGGCGCCGCCCAGATCAAGCTCCCCTCCGGCGAAATCCGCCTGGTCAACCCCAAGTGCCGCGCCACCATCGGTGAAGTCGGCAACGGCGACCAGATCAACGCTTCGCTCGGCAAGGCCGGTCGCAATCGCTGGCTCGGCAAACGTCCCCGCCAGCGCGGTGTGTCCATGAACCCGGTCGATCACCCCAACGGTGGCGGTCAGGGCAAGTCCAAGGGCGGCGGCGGTCGCCAGCACCTCGTTTCCCCGTGGGGCCAGCTCGCCAAGGGCTTTCCCACCCGCAAACGCTCGAAGCCCTCGAGCAGCCAGATCCTTGTGCGCCACAACGGCCGCAAGCCCCGCGGTCAGAAGTAATTTTACAACCTTACCAACATGGCACGCTCCATCAAAAAAGGTTTCTTCGTCGATTACCACCTGCTCGAGAAAATCGAGAAGGCCGTCAAGGCCGGTGGCTCCAAGAAACCCATTCAGACCTGGTCCCGCCGCTCGACGATCACGCCCGATTTCATCGGCCACACGTTCAGCGTTCACAACGGCAAAGCCTTCATCTCCGTGCACGTCACCGAGAACATGGTCGGTCACAAGCTCGGCGAATTCGCGCTCACCCGCGTGTTCAAGGCTCACGGTGGCATGACCCGCAAGGAAATCTAAGTTCGCCCGTCGCCGCCATGTTCCGTCGCCTCCTCCAGTTCACCGTCCTCATCGCCGTCGCCTCCGCGACTACGCTGTCGGCTGCGCTGGTCGATACGCGCTCGGTCGAGGCGGCTCCGGTGGTGGCCGTGCAGACGACCCGCGTTGCGGACATCGTTCTACTCGGTGCCGGCTTCACCGCCGGTCTTCGCCAAGGCATGGTTTGCCGTATCACCCGTGGAGATGTGGATGTCGCCGAGGTTGTCCTCGTCGATCTCCGCCTCCGCTCCGGTGCCGCGCTCATCCTGCAACTCGCCCCCGGTCAATCGATCCGGCCCGGCGACGTCGCCACCGTCAAAACTCTCAAAGCATAATAAACACATCAAAAGGGCAGGGGACTTTTCAGTCCTGCTGTCGCCCCTAAAAAGGAATCTCAAACCATGGAAGTCCAAGCCCTCACCCGTTACGCTCGCATGTCCCCTAAAAAGGTCCGCGAAGTCGTCCGCACCATCCAAGGCCGCAAAGCCAACGATGCCGTCGATCTGCTCACGCTGATCCCCCGCAAGTCCGCCCGCCTGATCGTCAAGACGCTCAAGAGCGCCATCGCGAACGCCGAAAACAACAACAACCTCTCTGCCGATTCCCTGATCGTGAAGAGCGCGCTTGTTGAAAACGGACCCGTTCTCAAGCGCTTCAAGGCCGGCGCCCGCGGCACCGCGATGCCCCGCCGCAAGAAGATGTCCCACATCCGCATCGTCCTCTCCGACGGCAACTCCAACTAATTTAATCCCATGGGCCAAAAGACCAATCCGATCGGCTTCCGCCTCGCCGTCCGCCGCAACTGGCAGTCCCGCTGGTATGCGACCAAGAAAGACTTCGCCAAGCTCCTCCACGAGGACCAGATCATCCGCGCCAAGCTGATGGAGAAGCTCAAGCAGGCTTCCGTGCCTCGCATCTTCATCGAACGCGCCTCCAACCGCGTCCGCGTCAAGATCTACACCGCCCGCCCCGGTATCGTCATCGGTCGCAAAGGCGCCGAGATCGAGAACATCAAGGCCGAACTCGCCAAGCTCACCGGCAAGGAAATCCTCCTCGACATCGTCGAAGTGAAGAAGCCCGAGATCGAGGCCCAGCTCGTCGCCGAGAACGTATGTCTCCAGCTCGAACGCCGCATCGCTTTCCGCCGCGCCATGAAGAAGGCCGTCGAAATGGCCATGGCGCTCGGAGCTGAAGGCATTCGTATCCAGTCGTCCGGTCGCCTCGGAGGCGCCGACATCGCCCGCCGCGAATGGCAGCGCAAAGGCCGCGTGCCTCTGCACACCCTCCGCGAGAACATCGATTACGGCTTTGCCGAAGCTCACACCCTTTTCGGCAAGATCGGCGTCAAAGTCTGGATCTGCAAAAAAGAATCCGACGTCACGCTCTAATCCGCGCCGTCCCATTATCTAACCTTTAAGAGAAACCACCATGGCTCTCGCTCCCGCCCGCACCAAATACCGCAAATCCCAAAAGGGATCCCTCGCTGGCAATGCCAAGCGCGGTAACACCATCGCCTTTGGCGAATTCGGCCTTCAATCGCTGACCCGCGGTCCCATGACCGGCCAGCAGATCGAAGCCGCCCGCGTCACCATCTCGCGCCATCTCAAGCGCAAGGGCAAACTCTGGATTCGCGTTTTCCCCCACAAGCCAATCACCAAGAAACCCGCCGAGACGCGAATGGGCTCTGGTAAAGGTCCGGTCGAATACTATGTCGCCCAGATCAAGCCAGGCGCCGTCCTCTTCGAACTCGCCGGTATCCCCGTGAGCGTTGCGAAAGAAGCCTTCCGCCTCGCCGACGCCAAACTGCCCTTCCACTGCCGCTTCATCGTGCGTGACGGCTCCGCTGAGTAATCAGCCGCCAGCCCATTAAACAAACACCGCCATGAGCACCTACAAAGAAATCGCCGAACTCGCCCCGTCCGAGATCGAAACCAAGCTTAACGAGACCCGCGAAAAACTCCTCCAACTCCGCCTGCGCAAGCAGACCGGCCAGGTCGAGAAAACCTCCGAGCTGCGCTCCCTCCGCAAGGACGTCGCCCGCCTCGAAACCGCGAAGACCGCCAAGTCCAAAAAGGCCGCCGCCTAACCGCAGCTCGCGCCGTCTCCAACCCGCAAACGAACATGTCCACCACGACCCGCAATTCCCGTAAGGACCTCATCGGTTTCGTCACCAGCCGCTCTGGCGACAAATCCATCAAGGTCACCGTTCCCTACAAGATTCCTCATCCCCTCTACCAGAAGGTCATCAATCGCAAGACCGTCGTTCACGTCCATGACGAGAAGAACGAGACCAAGATCGGTGACAAGGTTGAGATCATGGAAACCCGCCCGATCAGCCGCCTCAAGCGCTGGCGCATCGTGAAGGTTCTCGAAGCCGCCATCGCGGCCGACGGCCTCGCCATCACCGAAAAAGACGTCGCCGAGCTCGTCCCTACCAAGACGACCAAGGCCTGATTAGATAACCTTTAAAAGTAAACCATCATGCTCCAACTCCGTTCTTGGATGGACGTCGCCGACAATACCGGCGCGCGCCGTGCCATGTTCATCAGCAAAAAAGGCCAGAACACCACCACCGCCGGCGTGGGTGATGTCATCACTGTCCACATCAAGGAAAGCTCCACCGATGCCAGCGTGAAGAAGGGTGAGGTCGCCAAGGCCGTCATCATTCGCACGAAAGCCCCGGTCCGCCGTTCCGACGGCAGCTACCTGCGCTTCGACAGCAACGCCATCGTCATCATCGGCACCGACGGCAATCCCAAGGGCACCCGTATCTTCGGCCCTGTCGCCCGCGAACTGCGTGCGAAGAATTTCATGAAGATCATCTCGCTCGCTCCGGAGGTTCTCTAACATGGCCACTAAATTTCACGTCAAACGCGGCGACGATGTCGTCGTCATCGCCGGCTCCCACAAAGGCAAAACGGGCAAGGTCCTCGAGATCCTCCCCGCCAAGCAGCGCGTGCGCGTCGAAGGCGTCGCCATGATGAAGCGCCACATGAAGAAGTCGCAGGAAAACCCCAACGGCTCGATCGTCGAGCGCGAGGGTTCCGTGCACGTCTCCAACCTTCAGAAGAAGGCCGTCTTCGACGCCTCCAAAAAGCGCGCCGTCAAAGCCTGATTCTCGCAACTTCCAAAATAGAACTTGCCAGGGGCGACGCTACCTCGTGTAACTTCGCCCCTTTTCGCCTAAACACACACACTCAAATTGTCGCCGGGTCGGTAATCCGTCGGCTCTTACCATAATGAGCACAAAACAAATCCCTTCCCTCAAGAAGCTCTACGTAGAGCAAGTCGCGCCCGCGCTCACCAAGAGCCGTGGCTATAAGAACACGCACCAAGTTCCGAAGATCACCAAGATCTCGTTGAACACCGGCATCGATGCCGAAGCCGACAAGAACCAGATCGCCGACGTCGCCCGCGACCTCGCTGCCATCGCCGGCCAGAAGCCCGTCCTCGCCAAGTCGAAGAAGGCCATCTCCAACTTCAAACTCCGCGAAGGCCAGGTCGTTGGCGCGCACGTCACCCTCCGTGGTGATCGCATGTGGGATTTCCTCTACCGCCTCCTCTCGGTTGCGCTCCCCACCATCCGCGACTTCCGCGGCGTCGGCTCCAAGCTCGACGGCCACGGCAACTACAACCTTGGCGTTTCCGACTTCACCATTTTCCCCGAGATCACCGTGGAAAACGTCAAGAAGACGATGGGCCTCGACATCACCATCGTCACCACCGCCGAGTCCGACGAAGAAGGCCGCGAGCTCCTGAAGCTCCTCGGCATGCCCTTCCGCCGCACTGAGCAACAGGTCGCTGCCGACGCCGCTGCCGCCAAGACCAACGCCGCCTAACCTTTCCCCGACATGCCGAAGACATCCGCCATCAATCGTAACGAGAAGCGCAAGACGCTCTCCGCGAAATACAAGGTTCAGCGCGCCGAGCTCAAAGCCATCCTCGCCAACCCCGTCACCACCGACGTCGAGTTTTTCGCCGCCCAGAAGAAGCTCCAGAAGCTTCCCCGTAACTCCTCGCCCACGCGCATCCGCAACCGCTGCTCCCTCAGCGGCCGCCCCCGCGCGTTCATCCGCAAGTTCGGCGTTTCGCGTATCACCTTCCGCGAGCTTGCCCTGGCCGGCAAGATTCCCGGCGTGACCAAGTCCTCCTGGTAAAAATTTCTTGGGCGGCGGGAGTCGGATATGACCCGCGCGCCTCACTTAAACTAACATCCACATGAACGATCCTGTCAGCGATTTCCTGACCCGCCTGCGCAATGCGTCCAAGGCCGGTCTCGCCGAGTGCGTCTCGCCGCACTCCAAACTCAAGGAGAGCCTCGCGGCCATCCTTAAATCCGAAGGCTACGTCTCCGACGTGACCGTCGGTGCCGATGACCGCGGCCACAAGACTGTCATCGTCAAGATGAAGTATGTCGATAACGCCCCCGCCATCACGAATCTTTCCAGCGTCTCGACTCCCGGCCGCCGTCTCTATTTCGGCTACACCGAGATCCCGCGCGTCCTCAATGGTCTTGGCATCAGCATCCTTTCGACCTCGAAGGGCCTGCTGAAAGACCGTGACGCCCGTCGCCAAAAAGTCGGCGGCGAGATCATCTGCAACGTTTGGTAACCCGGAGAACCCTAATCATGTCACGCGTTGGTAAAGTTCCCGTTCTCATTCCCGACAAGGTCAAGGTGGATATCAAAGGCCACACTGTCTCCGTCGAAGGCCCCAAGGGCAAAGTCTCCAAGACATTCGCGAATGTCGTCACCCTCACCCTCGCTGACCAAAAAGTCACCGTGGCTCCGGCCGACGACAGCCGCTTCGCCCAGGCCATGTATGGCACCGCCCGCTCGGTGATCGCCGGCATGGTCAAAGGCGCCTCCGAAGGCTTCCTTAAAGAGCTCGAAATCCAAGGCGTCGGCTTCAAGGCCAACCTCAAGGGCAAGCAGCTCGATCTCGCCCTTGGCTATTCGCACGCGATCATTTTTGACATCCCCGATGGCATCAAGGTCACCGTCACCGATCAGACCAAGCTGAAGATCGAAGGCGCTGACAAACAGCTCGTCGGTCAAGTCACCGCTTCTATTCGCGCTTACTACCCGCCTGAGCCTTACAAGGGCAAGGGTGTCCGTATCGTGGGTGAACGCGTCCGCCGCAAAGAAGGCAAGACCGTCGCTTAACGTTTTATTTTATTACTATCTATCCGCTCTTACGGGCCGCATAACCCATGAATACCATTCGCAAAGCCGACCTCCTCCAAAAGCGTCGTTGGCGCATCCGCAAGAAGGTGTTCGGCACCGCCGCACGCCCCCGTCTTGCCGTCCGCTTCACCAGCAAGCACATCTACGCCCAGGTCATCGACGATGAGGCCGGCACCACGCTGGTGTTCCTCTCCAGCCTCGATGCCGACCTGCGCAAGCAGAAGCTCACCTCCAACCTCGCCGGCGCCAAGGCGCTCGGCGTGGCGTTCGCCCTCAAGGCCAAGGCCGCCGGACTCTCCTCGGTCGTGTTCGACCGTTCGGGCGCCCTCTACCACGGTAAAGTTAAAGTTTTCGCCGACGCCGCCCGTGAAGGTGGTCTTGCATTCTAATAACCTATGAGCACTGGCAATTTTTCCAATAACGGTGGTGGCGGCGGTGGCAATCGTCGCGACCGTCGCGCTCCCGCTCCGTCCGCCGACGGCGCTCCCGAGATGGTCGAGAAGATCGTCTTCATCAACCGCTGCGCCAAGGTGGTCAAAGGTGGCCGCCGCTTCAGCTTCTCCGCGCTCTGCGTGGTCGGCGATCGCAAGGGCAAGGTCGGCATCGGCTACGGCAAGGCCAACGAAGTCCCCGACGCCATCAAGAAGAGCACCGAGCACGCACGCAAACACATGGTGACCGTTACGCTTAAGGGCGACACGATCTCCCATGACGTCATGGGCGTGGCCGACGGCGGCAAGGTTCTCCTCAAGCCCGCATCGCCCGGCACCGGCCTCATCGCCGGCGGCGGCGTGCGCGCCGTTCTTGAGGCCGCTGGCATCAAGAACATCCTCACCAAGTCGATGGGTTCCAGCAACCACATCGCCATCGTCAACGCGACCCTCAACGGTCTCCAGCAGCTCCGCACCGCCGAAAAAATCAAGGCGATGCGCGCTTCTGCCTGATCCATCAAAAAATAATCCGAGTCCCGCCCTGCGCATAAGCAGGGCGGGGCGCCCTCCCAAGGAACTCCCATGAAACTTCACGAACTTAAGAACGTTAAAGGCGCCATCCACCGCAAGAAGCGCGTTGGCTGCGGCGAAGGCGGCGGCCACGGCAAGACCTCCGGTCGCGGTGGTAAAGGTCAGAGCGCTCGCTCCGGCTCCAGCATCCGTCCCGGTTTCGAAGGCGGCCAGATGCCCCTTTACCGCAAGCTCCCCCACCGCGGCTTCAACCAGGCTGCGTTCCGCAACCAGCCCGAAGTCGTCAACGTCGGCGATCTCGCCCGCCTCGACGCAGGTATCACCGAAGTAAACTCCGCCATTCTCGCCAAGGCCGGTATCGTCCGTGGCGACAAGGTTCTCCTCAAAGTCCTCGGTGATGGCGAAGTGACCCGTGCATTCACGATCACGGCGGCCAAGTTCTCCGAAACCGCGAAGGCCAAGATCGAAAAGGCCGGCGGCCAGGCCATCGTCGCCTAACTGATTCGGCGCAGGCCGCGCGAAATTTTTCGCGCGGCCTTTTTTTTCTGATCCATCGTCCAGTCCTTCGAACTTACCGCTGTGCTTTCCGCTTTCACGAATTCCCTGAAGATCCCCGAGCTTCGCTCCCGCATCTTCTACACTCTGGCCCTCCTGTTCGTCGCCCGCGTCGGCGCGCACATCCCGCTTCCCGGCATCGACCCGCATCCGCTGCAGGAATTTTTCAAGCAGCAGGCTGGGAGCGCCGGCGGCGCGATGGTCGGTCTCTACAACATGTTCACGGGTGGCGCGCTCGTGAAGGGCGCCGTATTCGCTCTGGGCATCATGCCCTACATCAGCGCGTCCATCATCTTCCAGTTGATGACCGCCGTGGTGCCCGCCCTCAGCCGCCTTCAGCAAGAAGGCGATGTCGGCCGCCAGAAGCTCACCCAATACACCCGCTACGCCACGGTGCTGATCTGTTTGGTGCAGGGCACGCTCTTGATTCTCGCGTTGGAGAATCCCGCCAAGCTTTTCAGCGGCTACGACGTCGCGACCTACGGTTCGATTGTGATCGTCGGCAAATGGTGGTTCCTCACCACGTCGGTCATCTTCATGACTGCCGGCACGCTTCTTCTGATGTGGCTTGGTGAACAGATCACCCAGCGCGGCATCGGCAACGGTGTCTCGCTCCTCATCACCATCGGTATTCTCGCCGACATCCCCGGCGCGGCCACCGCGACCTACCAGATGTTCTTCCCGGCTATCGGCGTCGCGGGCCTGGGCGTTCCGCAGGCGATTGTGATGACGCTCCTCTTTGTCCTCGTGACGATGGGCATCATCATGGTCGTCCAAGGTCAGCGCAAAATCCCCGTCCAATACGCCAAGCGCGTCGTGGGCAACAAGGTCATGGGAGGCCAAAGCTCCTTCCTCCCTCTCAAGGTGAATTACTCGGGCGTCATGCCGGTGATCTTCGCCAGCGCCATTCTCCTTTTCCCCCAGCAGATTTTCTCGCAGATCGGTGCGGCCTTTAACCTCAAGTTTCTGACCGAGCTGTCCTCGAATCTTTTGCGCGGCCACTGGGTTTATTACTCGAGCTACGGCGCGCTCATTTTGTTTTTCAGCTATTTCTGGGTGTCCGTCATGTTCAAGCCCATCCAGATCGCCGATGACCTCAAGAAATACGGTGGTTACATCCCTGGCGTCCGCCCCGGTGCGCCTACCGCCCAATTTCTCGATTTCATCATGACCCGCATGACGCTCGCCGGAGCGCTCTTCCTTACGATCATCGCCGTTATGCCCGACGTTCTGCTCTTCGAGCTCAACGTCCCGCAGCGCATCGCGATTTTCTTCGGTGGCACGGGCATGCTGATCACCGTGGGCGTCATTCTCGACACCATGAAACAGATCGAGACCTTCCTGTTGCAGCGTCATTACGACGGCTTCCTCAAGAAGGGCCGCATCCGTTCCCGTAATCCGGGAGCCGCGACCGCCATCGGCGAAGCCGCCGATATCAAGACCGTGGGCAAGCTTTGGCTCGTCCTTGGCGCCATCTTCCTGGTCGGCATCGCTGCCTGGTCGGTGAAGTATTTCCAGTCGCACTAAAACGGTGCTTTACTTGGGCTCCGGTGTCTGCACGCTCTGACCTCTTTTCTTCTTTCGGCCCTCCCGCCAAACAGAAGTTGATACTCCTCGGTTCAGCTCCTTTTCCCTCGGAAAATGACATGAATCGAATCCGTTCTTTGACTATTGAGCACGTCTCTCTTGCCGATCTGATTAGGCAAGAGATTTCGCGTCGCTCGTCCCTCGGCTCTCAAGTCGAAAGGACGATTCGCCAAGGATCACCCTTGGCGGACGAAACTGCCCTCGCGCTTTTGCGCCGGTGGTTTTGGGCACGCAAACCCGATGCGGGTTTCGCCTTAACCGGCTTCCCGGCTACGTTGCTCCAAGCTAAAGTGTTCGACGAATGGCTCGACGCCCGTGATGAAAATCTCGACGGCGTCTTCGTGGATCAGGCGGTTTCCGCCGGTCCCGTTGCCGAACACTATCGCACCCTCGGTCTCGTGACCGAGAACCTAGAATTCGCCGCTGCATGATACCCATCAAAAACAAAGAAGGGATCGCCCGCATGCGTGAGTCCTGTGCGATTGCGGCCACCATTTTGAACAAGCTCAAAGAGCTCGTTCGTCCCGGTGTGACCACTTATGACTTGGATCAGGCTGCACGCGATTTTATCGCCCAGCACGGAGCCCGGAGCGCCTGTTATGGCTACCAGCTCGGCAGTCGTCGTTATCCCGCCTACAGCTGTATCTCGGTAAACGAAGAGGTCGTCCACGGAATCGGTTCTCTCAAGCGCATCCTGCGCGAAGGAGACATCGTTTCCCTCGACGTCGTCATCGAATACAACGGCTACATCGGTGACAACGCCTTCACCGTCCCGCTGGGCAACGTCGCCCCGCGCGTCACCGAACTTCTGAAGGTTAGCGAAGAAGCCCTTTATCTCGCGATCAAGCAGGCCCAGGTCGGCAATCGTATCGGCGACATTTCGCATGCGGTGCAGACCTTCGTCGAATCCCACGGATTCAGCGTCGTCCGGGATATGGTTGGCCACGGAGTAGGCACCTCGATGCACGAGGAGCCGCAGATTCCGAACTTCGGCCGTCGCAATTCTGGCGAGAAGATCAAGGCCGGCATGACCCTCGCCATCGAACCGATGGTGAACCTCGGCCACTACCGCACCAAGACGCTGAGCGATGGCTGGACAGTCGTCACCTCCGACGCTTCGCCCTCCGCGCACTTCGAACACACCGTGCTCACCACCGAAAAAGGCCCCGAGATCCTCACGATCCCGCGCCCCTCTCCGGCTTCCGTTTCCGTCTGATCCATTTTCTGTTTTTCCCTCTCAACCATTAACTCTAACTAAAACCCATCTATGCCACGTATCCTTGGTGTTGAAATTCCCGCGAAGAAGAAAGTCGCGTTCGCACTCCGTTACATCTACGGAATTGGTCCCGTCCGCGCTGATCTCGTCATCAGCGAGACCGGCATCAGTCCCGATCTTCGCGCTCAAGATCTGACCGAAGAACAACTCAACAAGATCCTCCACGTCATCACCGAGCACAAGTGGGTGGTCGAGGGCGATCTTCGTCGCGAGCTCACTGGCAATCTGAAGCGCCTCCAGGCCATCAATTGCTACCGCGGCGTCCGTCACCGCAAGAGCCTCCCCGTGCGCGGTCAGCGCACCAGCACCAACGCCCGCACCCGCAAGGGACCGCGTCGCACTGTCGGTGTCACCAAAGCTAAAGAAGCATAATTTAACGTCATGGCCGAAGAAAAATCCGCTCCCAAGAAAGAAAAAACCCCGAAGCCCGCTGCTGCTGGCGCCGAGGTCAAAGCTCCCGCTGCCGACAAGCCAGCCAAGGCTCCTAAGGCTCCCAAGGCCGATGGTGCTGAAGCCGCCGTCGCCGCTCCCGCCGCCTCCGAGAAGCCTGTTGAGCTCATCGGTGGTGTCGCCCGTCAACCCACCGCTGAAGATCTCCTCAAGGAAGAGCTCGGCACGATCAAGATCCGCAAGGCCAAAGGCTCCAAGAACGTCACCTCCGGCGTCGCCAACATCCTCGCGTCTTTCAACAACACGATCGTCTCGATCACCGATGGCAAAGGTGCCGTCATCGCCTGGTCCAGCGCCGGCAAGTGCAACTTCCGCGGCTCGCGTAAGTCCACCGCCTACGCCGCCCAGGTCGTCGCTCAAGACGCCGCTCGTAACGCCATGTCGCACGGCCTCAAGGACGTCGTCATCAAGGTCTCCGGTCCCGGCCTCGGCCGCGACAGCGCCATCCGCGCCCTCCAGGCCATCGGCTTGGAAATCTCCACCATCATCGACGTTACGCCGGTGCCGCACAACGGCTGCCGTCCCCGTAAGCGCCGTCGCGTCTAATCCGTCGCGTCCCTCAACTTAACTTTAAACAAAAGTAACCCACCATGGCTCGTTACACCGGTCCTACCACCCGCATCAGCCGCCGTTTCGGTCAGCCGATTTTCGGCGCGACGAAGGCGTTTGAAAAGCGCAACTTCCCCCCTGGCCAGCACGGCCCCAAGCTCCGCCGCAAACTCTCCGAGTATGCCGTCGGCCTCAACGAAAAGCAGAAGCTCCGTTACACCTACGGTCTGCTCGAGCGCCAGTTCCGCCGCACCTTCGAGATCGCCAAGAGCGAGCGCGGTGTCACCGGCGAACGCTTCCTCCAGCTCCTCGAGACCCGTCTCGACAGCGTCGTTTACCTCCTTGGTTTCGCCAAGAGCCGCGCGGCCGCCCGCCAGCTCGTCGGCCACGGCCACGTGCGCGTCAACGGTCGCAAGCTGGACATCGCCAGCTACTCCACCAAGGCCGGCGACGAGATCGAGATCAAGAATCTCGCCTCCTCCCGCCAGCTCGCCCAGCGCAACTTGGAAGAAAACCGCGCCCGCCCCGTCCCGGGCTGGCTCACCCTCAACGCCGAGCAGTTCAAGGCCGTCGTCACCCGTCTGCCCAACCGCGACGAGATTGCTGCTGACATCACCGAGCAGCTCATCGTTGAGTTCTACTCCCGCTTCTAAGCCGGAGCCCATTTTAACCGCAATCACTCACCTCCATGCCCAAACGCCTCGGAAAGTTCGAACTTCCCAATAAACTCACCAAGGTCGAGGAAGGTGCTACGCCGACCTACGCCAAGTTCATCGCCGAGCCCTTCGAAGCCGGCTATGGCCACACCATCGGCAACTCCCTCCGCCGCGTGCTGCTGAGCTCCATCGAGGGTTCCGCCATTTCCTCGATCAAGATCGAGGGCGTGCAGCACGAGTTCCAAAGCATCGATGGCGTCGTCGAAGACGTCACCGACATCGTCCTCAACCTCAAAAAAATCCTGATCGTCTCCCAGAAACGCGAAGCCTTTACCCTGTCCATCAAGGTGAAGAATCGCGAAGGTGCCGTCACCGCCGCCGACATTCAGGCCGACGCCGGTGTCAGCATCGTCAACCCCGACCAAGTCATCGCCACCCTCGAAAAGGGTGCGACCTTCGAGGCCGAGGTTGAGATCAAGACCGGCCGCGGTTATTACCCTGGTGAGCAGAACAAAAAAGAAGAGCAGGCCATCGGCGTCATTCCGATCGACTCGCTTTTCTCACCCGTTCGCCTCGTCAAGTATTCCGTTGAGAACACCCGCGTCGGCCAGATCACCGACTACGACAAGCTCATCCTCGAAATCTGGACGGACGGACGCATCAATCCGGACGACGCCCTCAAGCAATCCGGTTCGATCCTGAAGCACCACCTCGACGTGTTCGATCGCGTGAGCGACGAATCCTTCGAATTCGAAAACCAGCAGTCCGAGGTCAGCGAAGAGCAGAACAAGCTCCGCAAGCTCCTCAACATGTCGGTCAACGAAATCGAACTCTCCGTCCGCGCCGCCAACTGCCTCAACAACGCCAACATCACGACCGTTGGCGAGCTGGCGATGAAGACCGAGCAGGAGATGCTCAAGTATCGCAACTTCGGCAAGAAGTCGCTCAACGAAATCAAGGACAAGCTCGAGGCCCTCGGTCTCTCGCTTGGCATGAAGTTCGACGAACGCCTCCTCGACGCCGCCAAGAAAGAAGCCTGATAAATTACGATTGCCGATTTCGGCTTCACGTTTTGCCCCGGCAGCCGTGAGTCCGAAGTCGGTCCAATCGTAATTCGTAAATCCAAAATCGTAAATTTCCAACGGCTCTCGCGCCGTCCGTGTCGCCCAACGCTGCGACCGGATTGCCGATCGGGAGCCGCCTTTAACCAAACACACCAATGCGCCATCAAAAGCACCGCCACTCCCTCGGAGTGACCATCGAGCACCGCGCCGCCATGTTGTCCAACATGGCCGCCTCGCTCATCAAGCACGACCGTATCGAGACGACCCTGGCCAAGGCCAAGGCTCTCCGCCCCTTCATCGAGAAGGTCATCACCAAGGCCAAGCAGGCTGCGGCCAAGACCGAGCTCAAGGATTCCGTCCATCTCCGCCGCCTCGCCCTCAAGGTCGTGCGCGATGAAGATGCCGTCACCCTTCTCTTCAACGAAAAGTATAAGGAGTTCGTCAATCGCACTGGCGGTTACACCCGCATCTACAAACTCGCCCTGCCCCGTATCAGCGATGCCGCTGAAATGGCGTTCATCGAGTTCGTGAAGGCCGACGATCCTGGCTACAAGAAGACCAAGAAGTCCTCCAAGGCCAAGAAAGCTTCCGCCAAGACCGAAGTGGCTCCCGCCGCCGAGGCTGCCGCTCCCGAAGCCCAAGCCTGATCACGTGGTAAAGCGCTCCGGCGCTGATCTTACGTTGCCGAAACGCGCCGAAGTTTTTCTTCGGCGCGTTTTTGCTTTTTAGCGGTCCAAACCTCTGCGCGCCTCTCGGGTTGGCCGTGATTCTTCGCTGGCGATTCCATCGGCCCTTTGCCTTTCTAAACAATACTCCATGGCCCTCCAAGTTTCCGCTCTCATTTACTGCCTGATCGTTGCGGCGGTGTTTTTGGGGATGTGGCTTTATTACGACCATCGCGACCACGCCCGCTTCGAAATCGAGCGTCGCAAGACCACCTTTCGCTGCCAGAAGTGCGGGCATCTCTACGCGGCCCAAGGCGTGCTCGACTTCGGCGCCTGCCCACGCTGCGGACAGGAAAACGCCCGGCTCAAATTTTAACGAGGGCGGGGTGGCCCCGCCGCATTGACAGCCCGCGCTCCACTCGCGCATTTTTTCCGTTTTAATTCACGTCCAATCCACGCTTTTGGCGCCTTTTCAACTCATGTCCCAGACCATCGCCGTCATCGATTTCGGTTCCCAATACACGCAGATCATCGCGCGCCGCATCCGCGAGTGCCAGGTTTACTCCAAGCTCTACCACCACACGGTCACCGCTGAAGAACTCAAGAAGGACGGAGTGGTCGGCATCATCCTCTCCGGTGGCCCCAGTTCGGTATTCGCAAAAAAA
>JAHFTG010000124.1 GCA_023269455.1 Opitutaceae bacterium
GGGGCAGGGATCGTTGCGACCGACTTTCGGCGTGTCGCGGCGGATGGTGACTTTGGGGAGTTCGATTTCCGGGGCGGGCGCGGGGCCGCCGCTGGTCGTGATCGTGGTGGTGATCTCGGGGCGGGGCGGAGCGGCGGGCGCAGGATTGGCCGGGCCTTCTGTCTTCACAGTGCGGGAAAGCAGATCGAGCATGTTTTGGAACGCATCGATGTTGGACGCGCTGCGGAACAGGCCGGTGCAGATTTGCAGGCGGATGCTGCCCATCATCTCGTCGAAATACTTGTAGGCTTCGCCTTTGTAGGCGACGAGCGGATCGGTCTGGCCGTAGCTGCGCAACTGGATGCCGCGGCGGAGCTCTTCCATCTCGGTGAGATGCTCCTGCCAGTGGTGATCGATGGCGTTGATGACGACGTAGCGTTCGAGCGAACCGAGCGCCTCGGGCAGTTCGACCGATTCTTTTATCGAGTAGGCTTTTTTGACGCGTTCGAGGACGAGCTTCGCCAGGGCGACGGGGTCGGTGCCGGAGAGTTCTTCGGCCTTCAGGCCGATGGGGAAGGTGGCGTTGGCCCAGCCGGTGAAGCCTTCAAGGGCGGTCTGGTGCGCGCCGGTTTTTTCGCCGAGGCCGCTGTTTTCAAGACGCGTGGTGAGCTCTTCCTCGATCTGCTCGAAGATGATGTCGCGCGGGCGGTCGGCGTGGATGGCGGCGTTGCGGATGCCATAGACGACCTCGCGCTGCTGGTTGAGCACGTCGTCGTATTGGAGGAGGCGTTTGCGCTGGGCGAAGTTCTGCTGCTCGACTTTTTTCTGGGCGCTTTCGATGGAGCGGTTGAGCCACGGGTGCTCCAGCTCCTCGCCGTCTTTCATGGAGCCTTCCATCATGCGGGAGGCGAGGTTGCCCTGGAGGAAGAGACGCATGAGGTCGTCTTCCAGCGAGAGGAAGAACTTGGTCATGCCGGGGTCGCCCTGGCGCGAGCAACGTCCGCGCAACTGGCGGTCAACGCGGCGGGATTCGTGACGCTCGGTGCCGACGACGTAGAGGCCGCCGAGTTCGCGGACGCCTTCGCCGAGTTTGATGTCGGTGCCGCGGCCGGCCATGTTGGTGGCGATGGTGACGGCGCCGCGCTGGCCGGCGCGGGTGACGATGTCGGCCTCCTGTTCGTGATACTTGGCGTTGAGCACGGTGTGGACGACGCCGGCGCGCTTGAGCATGCGCGAGAGAACCTCGGAGGATTCGACGCTGACAGTGCCGACGAGGACGGGCTGGCCGCGCTTGTGGGCGGTTTCGATCTCGCGGACGACGGCGGCGAATTTGTCGCGGCGGGTTTTGAAGATGGAGTCGTTGCGATCGACGCGGATGCAGGGCTTGTTGGTCGGGATGACCTGCACCGAGAGGCGGTAGATGTCGTTGAACTCGGTGGCTTCCGTCTCGGCCGTGCCGGTCATGCCGGCCAGCTTCTCATACATGCGGAAGTAGTTTTGAATCGTGACGGTGGCGTAGGTGCGCGTCTCGCGTTCGATGGTGACGCCTTCCTTGGCCTCGACGGCCTGGTGGAGTCCGTCGGACCAGCGGCGGCCGGGCATGACGCGGCCGGTGTTTTCATCGACGATCATGACCTTGCCGTCGGCGACGACGTATTCGACGTCGCGCTCGTAGAGGGAATAGGCGCGGAGGAGCTGGGAGATGGCGTGGATGCCTTCGGAAACCTCGCCGTAGTTTTGCTGGGCCTTGAGCTTGATCTCTTCGCGCTGTTCGGGGGTGAGATCGGTGCGGCGGTCAAGCTCGCTGAACTCGGTGGCGAGGTCGGGGAGAACGAAGGCGTCGGGGTTGTCGGGGCGGAGTTTGGTGCGGCCGATTTCGGTGAGGTCGGCCTGGTGCTGGCGTTCGTCGATGACGTAGAAGAGGGATTCCTTGAGGCGGTAGAATTCTTCTTTTTGGAAGTCGGAGTTGAGCTCGGTTTCGGTCTTGTCGAGGAGCTTGCGCAGGTCGGGCGTCTCCATGAGACGGAGGAGCTGTTTGTTCTTCGGGTGGCCCATTTTGACCTGCAGCATGATGCGCGCGGCGGTGGCGCGGTCATCGGGGGTGGCGTTGGGTTTTTCGAGGAGTTCCTTGGCTTCGCTCACGAGCTTGTTGCAGAGGCGGAGCTGGTCGCTTACGAGCTGGTCGATGCCGGGCTTGAGCTTGGTGAACGGCTGTTCGCGTTCGATGGGCGCGGGGCCGGAAATGATGAGCGGAGTGCGGGCTTCGTCGATGAGGATGGAGTCGATTTCATCCACGATGCAGAACCAGTAATCGCGCTGGACCTGGTCGTCCTTGCGGGTGGCCATGCCGTTGTCGCGGAGGTAATCGAAGCCGAATTCGGAGGCGGTGCCGTAGGTGATGTCGCAGCCATACATCTCGCGGCGGAGATCGGACGGCATCTGCTGCTGGATGCAGCCGACGGTGAGGCCGAGGAACTTGTAGAGATGGCCCATCCACTCGGAGTCGCGGCGGGCGAGGTAGTCGTTGACGGTGACGAGCTGGGTGTTCCGGCCGGTGAGGGCGTTGAGATAAAGAGGGAGCGTGGAGACGAGGGTTTTGCCTTCGCCGGTGGCCATTTCGGCGATCTTGCCGGAGTGGATGGCGTAGCCGCCGATGAGCTGGACGTCGAAGTGGACCATGTTCCATTCGAGTTCGTGGCCGCAGACGAGGGCGCGGGTGCCGACGAGGCGGCGGGCGGCGTTTTTGACGGTGGCGAAGGCCTCGGGCAGAATCTGGTCGAGGGTCTCGCCGGCTTTCAGGCGGGCGCGGAATTCCTCGGTCTTGGCGCGGAGCTGGTCGTCGCTGAGCGACTGGTAGGATTTTTCGTGCTCGTTGATGCGCGTGACGATGGGCCGGGCCTTTTCGAGGAACTTACGATAATGGCGGCCGGCAAAGCCTTTGAAGAGAAAGGAAAGCATGAAGAGGTAAAAGCGTAGGAGGCGATGGGTGCTTGGCAAATGACAAATGCCCTGAACGCCAACGTGGTTTCCCCTCCGAAACGCGCGCGGGTTAACAGTTCCGGCCGAACGCGCGAGGGCATGCGATTTCCGAGGAAAGCCGGACGGCGGCGCGGGGAAAACAGACACGGGTGACGCATCGTTTTGCGGTCCTGATTGGGGCTTTATAAAGGGAGGTTAACTTTATGGATGGAACTCATTTTACAATTAACGGGCGTTTATAGGCAGGTGTTTGTGGTGATTTACCATTTTATTTACATCTTAACTCACGCGCTGTTGTGGGGTTGTGGATATGGCCAGTAATAGGCGCACACGGGGATGGCCAATGGCGGGGGATTTTCCACCATCGGGTCCATACCCCCTGTTAGTTGGAAGTTAGAACCCCATCATGAATAATCCCACGTTTGCGGAAATTTTTTGTGCGCAGCATGGCATTCCGCCGGAGCAGTTTGCTTGCACGGTTTTTGAGCGGACGCTTTATCGGCGGGCGTTGCCATTTGTCTGGCTGGTGCGGTTTTTGAAACCGAATCACTTCGCGGCGGATTTCGATCTGATCTACGGCGTGGAGCACTTGCGGCGGCTGCGTGATTTCATTCCCGAGGCGGAGCGGTTTAACGAGCATCCTGGCAATCGCGGATGGCTGCGCCGACGGGCTTCCCTGCGGATTTCCACGAACCGTCTCAAGCAACTCATCCGGGCGACACTCCCGGCATTGACCACGCAGAAAGACGCGGGCGCGGGCACGGCGGTGCCGTTTGAAATTTCGGCTACGTCGAGGTCGGAGCGGATGGCTCTCGGCAAAGTGTAACGTGCCTGAGACTACCAGGAGATCACCCAGAACTCGTCTTGGGAAATTTTCTGGGCGGCGGCGAGAGGCACCCAGCGCTCTGCGAAACGCGGACCCCAGGAATCGGTGAAGGCGATTTCGTTGGTGGCGCGGTTGTAGCCGATGATGAGGCAGGCGTGGCCGCAACTGCTGTCGGGGAAGAGCGTGGAGGTATCGGCGGCGGCGACGGTTTTTTTCCAGAGGGGCCAGTCGGTGGTTTTTTCGCGGGCTTCGGTGAGGGAATTCGAGAGGGTGTTGAAGGGCTCCGTCGAATACAGGCCCCACACGATGGGGCGACCTTCGTCGAGGTAGCGGGCGACGCCGTTGATGGAAAATTTGAAGGTGGCTTTGTCGAGGTGTCGTCCTTGGCGGCGCACATAGCGATCAAGGCCGGCGGCCATGCCCTCGAAGCTGGAGCCGCCGCCGAAATCGGTGCCACCGGCGGCGGCGAGTTCATACATGTCGGCGGGGATGCCGACGTAGCGGAGAACGCGCTCGAAGGTGGCGGGGACGCAGTAGCCTTTGGGGCCTTGGTTCACCATGGGAATCTGGTCGAGGATGATGTCGCCGTCGGGGCGTTTGGTGATGCGGGCCTTCAGCATGGCGCGCACCTGATCGTCGCCGAGCAGGCGGGCGCCGGTGCGGTTGGTCGGGACGACTTTGAGCGAGACCATCTGCTCGGCGTCGTGGCTTACGAGGATGGTCTGGGCGCCGCACTCCCAGCGCAGGGAGCGGCGGCGAGGTTCGAGGCCGCCGACGGACATCTCGTTTTTGGGGGCGCCGAGTTGGGCCGTGAGGGCGGCGGAGAGCGTTTCGAAGTCGTTTTTCAAGGCCTGGTCGAAGGCTTTTAAATCGGCCTTCTGGGGGCGGAGAGAAGGGAATCGCGGTCGCGGAAAGCGGGATAATCACCGCGATTGGCAAACATGACAGTGAGGGCGGTGATGCGTCCATCGACGGCTTGCAGGGAAATCATGTAGGCACGCGTGCCGAGGACGGAGCAGGTGTCGCTCGGATAAGCCCGGTAGCCTTCGAAGTGGGGCGTCTTGCCTTCGCGCGGGAGGTGGAGGCGGGTGGCGACGTCGGCGGGGGTATCGTCCCAGAGATCATCATCGGCCAGCAGGTCGAGACCGAGGAGGGTGTTGAATTCCTCATGCGAGAGTTTCCCCGGCGTCGATGGGGCGGCGGAAGTTTGCTGGCGGGCGAGGTAATCGCGATCGGCCGGGGAAAGTCCCGTCAGCGGGAGATCGAAGACGAGCCCATCGGTGCGGCGAATGGTGACGGTCGGGCCGGATGCTTTTACGAACTCGGCCTCGATGGTGCGGCCTTGGGTATCGGTCCACGTGCGGGCGTGGGCGGGCAACGAAACGGACGCGATCAACAGAACGCCAAGAAAGCGGGCGAAAAAAGACATGGGGTTAACGTGCGCGGACGATGGAGGGCGGCACGCGCGCGTGCAAACCCGCTTACGCTTGGAGGGCGGCGCGCTGCATGGCGCAGGCGACGAAGTAGCCTTGGGCCGAGAAAGGCGGGACGCCGGGGGCGCGTGCAACAGGGAGGTAGCCGCCATTGGCATGGAGCAGGCGGGCGAACTCGTTGTCCTGAAGTTCCAGCGCGAAAAGTTCGTCCGTCACCCAGCGGCGGAGCACGGGGTCGAGGATCGGGTAAATCACCTCGACGCGGCGGAAAAAATTGCGCGGCATCCAGTCGGCGCTGCCGGCGAGGATGAGAGGCTCGCCGCCGTCGTTTTCAAAATAGAAGGCGCGGGCGTGCTCGAGGAAGCGGTTGACGATGCTGCGCACGCGGATGTTTTCGCTGAGGCCGCGCACGCCGGGGACCAGGCAGCACACGCCGCGGACGATGAGGTCGATCTGCACGCCGGCCTGCGAGGCGGCGTAGAGGCGGTCGATGGTGGCCTTGTCCACGAGGGAATTCATCTTGGCCATGATGCGCGCGGGGCGGCCGGCGGCGGCGTTGTCGGTCTCGCGCTGGATGAGTTCCTGGATGCGGCGGTGCAGCGTGTAGGGCGCGACGAGCAGGTGCTTGAAGGCGGGCTCGCGGCTGAAACCGGTGAGGGTGTTGAAGAGATTGGCGGCGTCGGCGGTGAGCTCTTCGCGGGCGGTGAAGTAGCTGAGATCGGTGTAGAGCCGGGCGGTCTTCGGGTTGTAGTTGCCGGTGCCGAGGTGGGCGTAGCGGCGGAGGAGTTTGCCCTCGCGGCGGACGACGAGGGAGACTTTGCAATGGGTCTTGTGGCCGATGAGGCCATAGACGACGTGGACGCCGGCTTCCTCGAGCTGGCGGGCCCACTGGATGTTGTTGGCCTCGTCAAAACGCGCGCGCAGCTCGACGAGCGCGGTGACTTGCTTGCCGTTGCGCGAAGCCTCGATGAGGGCGCGCACGATGGGAGAGTCACCACTTGTTCGATACAGGGTCTGCTTTATGGCGAAGACCTGCGGATCACGGGCGGCCTGCTCGACGAAATCGACGACGGGCTGGAACGAATCGTAGGGGTGATGGAGAAGGACGTCCTGCTCGCGCAACGTGTCGAAGATGCGCCCGGTGTCATGGAGCGGAGAGGCTTGGGCGGGCGTGAACGGCGGATATTTCAGGTCGGGCCGGTCGATCTCCGCGAGGGCCATGAGGCGAAGAAGATTGAGCGGACCGTTGAGGCGGAAAACATATTCGTGCGAGAGGTCGAGGTGTTCGC
>JAHFTG010000125.1 GCA_023269455.1 Opitutaceae bacterium
AAGAAGGTCCCCGAGATTCACGAAATCTGGATCGACATCGGCGCTGCCTCAAAAAAAGAGGCCCTCGAACGCGTCTCTATTGGCGACACCGTCACCTACGATCACGAGTTTGAACTGATCCACGGCAGCATCGGCGCCGCCCGCGCCTTCGACAACAAAGTCGGCGCCTACGTCGTCGGCGAAACCCTCATCCGCCTCGCCGCCACCAAGAAAAAAATCGCCGCCAAGCTCGTAGCCGTAGCCACCGCTCAAGAAGAGATCGGCACGCGCGGCGCGATCACCGCCGCCTACGCAGTCAATCCGCACATCGCCCTCGCCGTGGACGTCGGCCACGCGACCGATCATCCCGATTGCGACAACCGCAAATACGGCGAGACCAAGCTCGGCGGCGGCCCGATCATCTGTCGTGGTCCCAACATCAATCCCAAGGTTTACGAGCGTCTCGTGAAGGCCGCGAAGAAACTTAAAATCCCCTACCAGATCGAATCCGACCCGCGCCCGACCGGCACCGATGCCCGCGCAATCCAAGTGGGCCGTGGTGGCGTGGCCACGGGCTTGGTGAGCATCCCGCTCCGCTACATGCACACCCCGAGCGAGATCGTTGACCTCGAAGACGTGGAACGCACCGTCCAGCTCTTCGTCGAGTTCGCGCTCGACCTAGAAAAAGGCGAATACCTGCACTGGTAAATAAGGGGGACGGACTTCCAAGTCCGTCCATCAGGTGCAGGCTTTAGCGGGGGGAACCAGGAAGTCCGCCCCACTATGCAGCCTTATGCCGCATCTTGCTTCGGCTCTCCCTTGGGGATTTTACGAAGAGTCGGTCGGCGTTTGCCTGCAACCACCGCCGCGTCGATCACGACTTCGGCGACGTCGTCGCGTTGAGGGAGTTCATACATCACCTCCAACATCAGGTTCTCCATGATCGCCCGCAGCGCGCGGGCGCCCGTCTTGAGTTCGATGGCTTTGGCCGCGATGGCCTTGATCGCGTCCGATGTGAATTTCAACCGCACTCCATCCATCGCGAAGAGCTTGGAATACTGCTTCACGATCGCGTTCTTCGTGCGCAGCAGGATTTTTTCGAGGTCGGCGATTTGCAGCGGGTCCAACACCGAGACGACTGGCAAACGCCCGATGAATTCGGGAATCATGCCGAAGCGCACGAGATCCTCTGGCGCGATGGCTTTCATCACGCCTTCGGCATCCAGCGTGATGCCACCGGCGACTTGATCGTGCTGCGCCTTGATCGAGGAAAAACCGAGACTGCGCTGGCCTAGCCGACGCTGAATGATGCTTTCGAGCCCGACGAACGCGCCGCCGCAGATGAAGAGAATGTTGGCGGTGTTGATCTGCACGTATTCCTGATTCGGGTGCTTGCGCCCGCCTTGGGGGGGAACGTTGCACACGGTGCCTTCGAGAATCTTGAGCAGCGCCTGCTGCACGCCTTCGCCGGAGACGTCGCGCGTGATGGAGACGTTCTCCGTCTTGCGCCCGATCTTGTCGATTTCATCGATGTAGATGATGCCGCACTCGGCGCGCTTCACGTCATAGTTGGCCGATTGGAGCAGGCGCAGGACGACGTTCTCAACGTCTTCGCCCACGTAGCCCGCCTCGGTAAGCGTGGTGGCATCGGAAATGGCAAAGGGCACGTCGAGGATCTTGGCGAGCGTGCGGGCGAGGAGCGTCTTGCCGGAGCCGGTCGGGCCGGTGAGCAGAATGTTGCTCTTCTCGATCTCGACTTCGTTGAACTCGGGTGCGAGCGCGCCGTTGGCGGCGGGCGTCTGGCCTGCGTCGAGCATGAGTCGCTTGTAGTGATTATAGACCGCGACCGAGAGAACCTTCTTGGCGTGGTCCTGACCGATCACGAAATCGTCCAGCGCGTGTTTGATTTCCGACGGCTTGACGAGGCGGAAGGCGGGCTTGGTGTCGATGGCGGGCTGCTTCACCTCGCGGTCGATGATGGTTTTGCAGACATTGACGCAGGCGTCGCAGATGTGGACGCCCGGACCGGCGATGATTTTTTTGACCTCGGCCTGCGACTTTCCGCAGAAGGAGCAAAGGGTCATGCGCGTCGGTTTGGCCATAATTAAGGATGTTATCGGGACAATCGTGAGTCGAGTTCACAAAAAAAAGACGGCACCGCGTGGATGCCGTCTTTTAAATGATCCATAGAAAACTCAGGCCGCGATCGCCGGAATACCGAGTTTGATGACTTCGCGGGTGGATTCGACGACGTGATCAACGATGCCGTAGGCCTTGGCCTCGTGCGCGCTGAGGTAGTAGTCGCGGTCGGAATCGGTGCCGACCTGCTCGGCCGTCTTGCCGGTATGCTTGGCGATGACGCTGTTAAGCGTCTGGCGCCAACGGAGGATTTCCTTCGAGGCGATCATGATGTCGGCGGTCTGGCCGCCCGCGCCACCGCTGGGCTGGTGGATCATCACGCGGCTGTTGGGCAGCGCGAAACGTTTGCCGGGCGTGCCGGCGGCGAGCAGCACGGTGGCCATGCTGGCGGCCTGACCGATGCAATACGTCACCACGTCGCACTGGAGGAAGTTCATCGTGTCGTAGATGGCCATGCCACCGGTCACGACGCCGCCGGGCGAGTTGATGTAGAAGTGGATGTCCTTCTTCGGGTCTTCCATCTGGAGGAACAACATCTGGGCGATCACGAGATTCGCGACCATGTCGTCGATCGGCGTGCCGATGAAGATGATGCGGTCCTTCAGCAGGCGGGAATAGATATCCATCGACCGCTCGCCGCGGCCAGTGTTTTCAAGAACGATGGGGACGTAGTAGCTCACGAATTTTTCCTTGGTTTACGGTGTCCGATCAGGCCTGCGCTGAGGCTGTCGTCACCGTAGCCCGGGAAACAAGTAAATCAAGAGCCTTGTCGAAAATGATCGACTGCTGGACGGAGCGGAGTTTCTCGCGATCCTGCGTGAGTTCCTTGACGAGCTTCTCGGGCTTCTGGTTGTTCATCACGGACTCGCGGTAGATGAAGGTGTCGATGTCCTTCTCGGTGACGGTGAGCTTTTCGATCTCGGCGATTTTCGCGAGGAGGAGCTGGGTTTTCACGCGGGTGCGGGCGGCCTTGCTGGCGCCGTCGTGGAGGGTCTGCTTGTCCTTCTCGAACTGGTCGGCGGGAACGCCGCGACGCATGTTTTCCTCGATGAACTGGCGGAGGACGCTCTGGGTCTCGCTCTCGACGAGGCTCTCGGGAACGGCGAAATCAACCTTGGCGTTGAGCGCCTCGGTCACTTGGCGGCGCTGGGCCTGGCGGTTCTCGTGTTCCTTGCGGCCTTTAAGGTTGTTGCGGACGTTGACCTTGAGGCCTGCGAGATCGTCGGCCTGGTGGGATTTGAAAAAAGCTTCGTCCATCGGAGGCAGGACGCGTTCGCGGATTTCCTGGACTTCGACGGCGTAGATCGCGGTCTTGCCGGCGAGCGCAGGCACAGCGGCGAACTCGGCGGGGAAGTTAACGGTCACGTCTTTCTTGTCGCCCGTGGAGAGGCCGGCGAGCTGCTTGCCGAGACCGGGGATGAGACCCTCGTTTTCGCCTTCAACTTCTTCCCACGTCTGCGGGACTTTGCCGTAGATCTGCTTGTCGGGCGCGAGGGCGAGGATGGGCTGGCCGTCAACGGTGCCTTCGTAGGCGAGCTTCACGTAGTCGCCCTTGGCGGCGGGACGCTCGGCGACTTTGAAATCGGCGCGCTCGGAACGCATGCCTTCGATGACCGCATCGACTTCGGCATCCGTCGCATCAACGGACTTCACCTCGGTGGGGAGGCCGGCATAGTCGGGCAGCGTGAAGGTCGGGCGGATGTCGAGCGTGATGGTGATGGTCGCAGCCTGATCGGGCGCGAGCGTGCCTTCCTGAACATCAGTGATATTGAGAGCCTCGATCTTCGATTTTTCGAGGCCGTCGCGGTAAGCCTTGGTGAGAACCTTCTGCTTGAACTCATCGCCGATCTCCTTGGCGTAGCGCTTCAGCACGAGATTGGCGGGAGCCTTGCCCGGACGGAAGCCGGGGAGACGGGCGTGCTTGGAAATCTCGCCGACCACGGCCTGGTGCTCGGCGGCGACTTCGGCCTGATCGAGGGTTACGACAAGGCTTTTACGGGTTTCAGAGACGTCTTTGATTTCGATGTTCACAGTGGGAAAAAAGCGGAGGTTTTTGTTTACAGAATTGGAAAAAATACGCGCCTGCGTCCGGCGCGGTCAATGCCCGATTCTATGCGCTTTTCTACGCGCTTGAAACCCGGGCTCTGGGCAAACTTGATGCACGTCAACCGATGCCAAGCCTCCGCCATCTGCTCGCCGCGCACCCCACCCTGCTGCTGATCGACTCCGCTTCGGCCCGCGTGCAAATCGGCCTATGGCATCAGGCTCGCGCGTCGTGGCAGACCACGGAGGCCGAGGCCGGCACCGCCGTGTTCGCCAGCGTCGATGCGCTGCTGGCCGAGCGCAGTCTCACCATCGCCGATCTCAACGCCTATGCCTTCTGTGAAGGCCCCGGCTCCGTGCTCGGCATTCGCACCGCCGCCGTCGCCCTGCGTGTCTGGCGCGTGCTCAACCCCGCGCCCGCCTACGCCTACCGCAGCCTGACCGCAGCCGCCACTGCACTCGCCAAACCCGAAGTTAACGTCATCGCCGACGCCCGCCGCGATTCGTGGCACGTCCTGCGCCTCGGCGAAACGCTTCGCCGCGTGCCCACGTCGGAATTAAGCGGCGAGTGCGTGATGCCAGACGGCTTCCGCCACTGGACGCCGTTGCCGCCCGGACTCGGCCGCACGTCCTACGATCTCGCCACGCTCTTCGCCCAACCCGCGCTGCTGGACGCGGAACTGTTTACCGAGAGTGCGGAACCGGACGCGTTTCAACACGAGGAAGCTTCCTACGTGACGTGGACGCCGCAAGTCCACCAAGCTCCCGCGCGCTAAACTAAAATGGCCACCGCCTCACGCCTTCCGCTCCGCTGCTGGGCCGAGATCGATCTCGCCGCTCTCGAACGCAACCTCCACCTCATCCGCGCCTCGCTGCCGCCCCACATGCGCTACGTCGCGGTCGTCAAAGCCGATGCCTACGGCCACGGCTTGCCGCAGACCGCCGCCCGGCTCATGCACGCCGGCGCGGATCTTTTTGGCGTGGCGAATCTCGCCGAGGCCGCCGCCATCCGCGAGTTGAGCCCGGACTGGCCCATCCTCCTGCTCAGCCCCCTGCTGCCCGACGAAGACCGCTACGTGATCGACTACGACGTGGCCGCCACCGTGTCGTCCGCCGAGGAAGTCGCGCGCCTCGACACAGCGGGGCGCGCCGCCGGGCGCGCGGTCACAGTCCACTTGAAAATCGACACCGGCATGGGCCGCCTCGGCGTCTGGCACGAAGAGGCACCCGCGTTGTATCGGAAAATTTGCGACTCGAAGAATTTGAAGCTCGCGGGCGTGTTCACCCATTTTTCAAGTCCTGACGACGACGCCGCGTTTACCGCCGAGCAGCGCCGCCGCTTCCTCGCCGCCTTGAACAAATGCGAAGGCATCGACCTCGCCGCTCTCTTCGTCCACGCCGACAACAGCGCAGGCCTAGAAACCATCGAGGTCGCCGGGCCGTTCAACGCCGTGCGCGTGGGCCTGCTCCAATTCGGCATCCTCCCGCACACCGGCTCCCTGCTCTCGCACGTGAAGGCCGTGCCTGTATTCAGTTTTCGCACGCGCGTCGGCCTCGTGAAGCGTCTGCCTGCGGGCACCGGTGTGAGCTATGGCCGCACTCACGTCCTTACCCGTGATACGACCGTCGCGATCCTCACCGCCGGCTACGGCGACGGCTTGCCTCGCGCCGCGAGCAATCGCGGCTACGTCCTCATCCGCGGACAACGTTGTCCCGTGCTTGGCCGCGTGACGATGGACCAGACCATCGTGGATGTGACTGCGGTGGCCGACGTCTGCGCCGGGGATGAAGTTGTCCTCATCGGCCGCCAGTCGGATGCGGAGATCAGCCTGACAGAGTTTAGTCGCTGGGCCGACACGATCCCGTGGGAGACGCTTTGCTCCGTGACCAAGCGCGTTACGCGACTCTATCGCACGTCACTCGGACTCTGAGGATTTTCCTGAGATTTCAGGGGAAACTTTGGCGGCGGCGGAACGTCGTATGAAAACAGGCCACGATACGCCATCGCCTGTTATTCATTCTATCCTCCCATGAAACCGGATGTTTCCCCTCAAGATGCTTGGCAGCCTTTGCCCGCCGCAGACTGGAACGAAGAAGCCGCCCGCCACCTCCTCCGCCGCGCCGGCTGGGCCGCGCAACCACCCGAGGTCGCCCGCCTGATGAAGGACGGCCTGACCGCCAGCCTCGACCGCCTGTTCCCCGCGAAGGCCAACCCGATGCCCAAGCCCCGCCTGATCACGAATCTCGAAGCGGACACCCCCGGCTACGTTGAAAAAATCAAGGCCGCCGAAACCCGCGAACAAAAACAAGTCCTT
>JAHFTG010000012.1 GCA_023269455.1 Opitutaceae bacterium
GTCTATGGCGAATATCTCCCGTATCCGTTTTTCATGGGCTACGCCGCGACCTACGTGGCGAAGCACACCGGCGCCCAAGTCCGCCTGCGCGACTCCATCGCCCTCCGCGAGAGCTACAAAACCTACTTCAGCTACCTCCTCGCCGAGAAACCCGACTACATCTTCCTCGAAAGCGCCACGCCCAGCTGGGAGCACGACGTCCGCGTCATCCGGGAGATCCACCAACACCTCCCCTCCGCCAAGATCGTCATCTGCGGACCGATCACCGCCATCAAATCCGAAGAGATTCTCAACACCCTCCCCGTCGTCGCCTGTATCAAAGGCGAATACGAAAAAAACTCCGTGAAGGTCGTCGGCGGTGCCACCGGCATCCTCGAACACGACCTCCTCACCGCCAAGGAAATGAACGAGGCGCCGTTCCCCTACTTCGACGAACTCATCGCCCGCCGCTACTGGGACTACAACCCCATCGGACAGCAATTCCCCCACGCCCACGTCTGGTCCAGCCGCGGCTGCCCGTTCAAATGCATCTTCTGCGTCTGGCCCGCCACCATGACCGGCAACGACCCCGACGGCACCCAGAAGCGCACCGTCCGCCACTACACGCCCGACTACATGGAGCGTCACATCACCGACCTCGTCACCCGCTTCCATTTCAAATCCATCTACTTCGACGACGACACCTTCAACCTCGGCAACTCCCACGTCGTGAAAATGTGCGAGGTCATGAAAAAGATAAAACTCCCCTGGTCCGCCATGTGCCGCGCCGACACCATCAAGACCGAGACCTGGACACTCATGCGCGACGCCGGCTGCATCGGCGTGAAACTCGGCTTCGAATCCGGCAACCAATTCGTCGTCGATAAAATCGTCAACAAGGGCCTCGACCTCGAACAAGCCCGCCAGACCGTTTACGAGGTCAAGCGCCTCGGCATGACCGTCCACGGCACCTTCACCTACGGCCTCCCCGGCGAGACGAAGGAACAGATGCAGGACACCAAACGCTACATCGCCTCCCTCCCCTTTGATTCCATCCAGGAATCCGGCACCGCCGAGATCGAAGGCACCCCCCTTCACACGCTCCGCACCACCGGCAAACTCACTGCCTACTCCGCCGCCCACATGGACAAGGACTACACTCGCGAACGCGACGGCATGAAGAAGTTCGAAAACGTCATCGACGAACTCGTCAACGGCTGAGCCGCCCCGCCCCCACCCAACCCATCAACGCACCCATCCCTTGAAAACCGCCGTCCTCGTTTCCGGCCAGATGCGCTCCCTCGACCAGTGCATCGGCTCCATCCAGAAACACGTCCTCTCGAAAATCGGAGACTACGACCTCATCGCCCACGTCGCCGACGACGAAGACGCCTGGAAAGTCGAACTCCTCGAACCCCGCAAATGCGTCGTCATCGACCAGCCCACCCTCGACGAAAAAAACTACATCCACCGCACCGGCCGCGGCGTCATCGGCGTGCAGCAGGTCCTCCGCATGTTCTGGGCCATGGAAGAAAGCTACAAACTCCTCGAAAAAGCCCAGACCGAACGCGGCGCGCCCTACGACTGGGTGATCCGTCTCCGCCCCGACACGTTGTTCTTCTCCGACATCGAAGACCTCGCCACCTGCGATCCGACCGCCTGCTACCTCCCCACCTTCTGCAATTATTGGGGCTATCAAGACCGCTTCGCCTTCGGAGGCCCCGCCGTGATGAAAACCTATCACGACAAACTCGCCCTGATCGACGACTACATCGCCCAAGGCGGCATCTATCACCCCGAGTCCATGCTCAAGTGGATGCTCGACCGCGTTCACACCCCCGTCCGCCGCACCGAAATCATGTTCGATACCCTCCGCAAAAATGGCCAACGCATCCGCGCCGTCTGGGAAACCACCTACGGCGACCCCATTCCCGCCTGGAAGCAAGCCCTCGCCGGCGCCGCCTGAGGCCCGTTCCCGCCCGCACTCCCGCACAGCCTTCAACCTCTCTCCCTCATGAGCTCCGCTTCCCCCGCCAACGATCTCCCGTCGCCGCACGCCCTGCTGTTTTTCCTCTCCCATCAGGACACCTACCGCAAGCCGCTCATTTCACGCAAAGAGGTCTTCTGCGGCCCCGACACCGCCACCCGCATCGCCGCCGGCCGTGTATTCGCATTAAAAACACCCGTCGGCTCTTTCGACGTCGGTGAGGTTGCCGACCTGCTCCCCTCCTCGCAACAACCCGAGATTGTCATCGTCAAGGCCGACGCCACCAATCGCAACCTCCCCCGCGGCCTCGCCCGCTTCAAGTGCCCCCGCGTCCTCCTCGTTGGCGACACCCATCACCTCCGCAATCCCCTCCAAAACGTCCTCCGTTACGCCAAGGAAGAACCGTTCGACTTCATCATCCTCGACCACACCCGCCACCACGCGCCGTGGTTTCACGCCGCCGGTTTCAAAAACGTCCACTGGCTCCCCGCGCTCGATTACGGCTTCCTGCCCCGCGAACTTTCCGCCGCCCCGTCTCGCCCGCTCACCTTCGTCGGCCAGTCCGGCCAACACCACCCCTACCGCCGCCATGTGCTCGGCCGCGTCCAGGCCGCCGGCCTCCCCCTCGAAATCCTCACCGGCAAACTCTCCCAGACCGCCGACATCTACGCCGACTCCCAGATCACCCTGAACGTCTCCCTCAACGGCGACCTCAACCTGCGCGTCTTCGAAGCGCTCTCCGCCGGCGGCTTCCTCCTCACCGACGAACTCACCGCCGCCTCCGGCCTGCCCCTGTTGTTCAAGCCCGGCCAGCACCTCGACACCTGGCGCACCCCCGACGAACTCATCGAAAAAATCCTCCATTACCAATCCCACCCCGAGGAAGCGCTCCGCATTCGCGCCGCCGGCCAGGCCGAACTCATCCGCGCCCATCACCCCGATGTGAAACTGCGCGAACTCCACGACCTCGTCTTCTCCGGCCGGGAGAATCCCCTCTACGTCCTCGAACCCGCCAAACACACCGTCACCGTAAGCGGCCCGCTCACGACCGAAGCCCTGCTCCCCGCGTATGAAATCATCCAGGAGCTCCACCGCTCCTCCGCTCGCGTCACCCTCTTTTGCTCGCCCGACGCACTCCCCCTGGCCTCGCAATTTTCCGACCTTCCCCGCTTCGCAGCCCTCCCGGTCTCCGCCCTGGCCGGACAGACACTCGACCCGCTCGCGCCGCCCCCGCGCGGCTCCCTGGCCGAACACCATGTTCTCTGGTGGACCGGTGCCAGTGACGCCCTCGCCTCCACGCTGACCGAGTTCCACGGCACCCACATCATCGCCCCGCCCCAGACCGCCGACCTTCTCGCCGAATGGGGATTCACACCGCACGAATCCGGCATGTTCCTCCTCACCGACACCATGGCCTGGCTGCGCCAGACCTGGCACGCCGGAGCCAAGAACCAGGTGCACGCCCGCCTCGCCGTATTCCTCGCCCATATCAACTGCTCCGACGATGCCCTCTTCGTGGCCGAAATCGCCGGCCGGCTCGACAACATGGCCGTCTACAAAGACGCCCTCCACCGCGCCATTTTCCTGGACCGCAACTGCGTGCCCGCCCTCTACCAGCTCGCCAGCCTCATGATCGAATCCGGCGAGCCCGCCTCCGCCGCCCTCATCCTCGAAGAAGCCGCCCGCGTTGCCCCCCTGCCCTCGGAAATCGAGCCCCTTCACGCCCAACTTCTGGCCGAAGTCGCCACCTACCCCGAAGTCGATTCCTACCTCTCCCTCACGCACCGCAAGCCCGTGCAGACCGCCGAAACCCCGCGCCGCATTCTCCTCGTCACGAATCTTTTTCCGCCCGAGGAACTCGGCGGCTACGGCCGCATGATGTGGGAATTTGCCCACGGCCTCCGCGAACGCGGCCACACCGTGCGCATCCTCTGCGGACAAGCCGCCTACCTCCGCAAAACCCCCACCGCCGACGAGGCCGAGATGGAAACTCACGTTTCCCGCTCCCTCCAGCTCCTCGGCGAATGGCGCGACGGCCCGCCCCGCCTCGTCGGCGACGAAAAGAAACTCGCCAACCTCGCCGCCTCCAACGCCCGCCGCGTCCTCGAAGGCGCCGCAAAATTCCGCCCCGACTTCATCCTCGCCGGCAACATCGATTTCCTCGGCCTCGATTTCCTCTCCGATGTCCTTACCGCCGGCTATCCCGTCCTCCACGCCCTCGCCAACGCCGCGCCCGGCTACGCGCCCGCCGATCAACCCGTCTCCGACGCCTACCTCGTCGCCCCGTGCAGCGACTGGAACGGCCGCGCCTACCATCAGGCCGGCTATGCCAACTCCCGCATGACCACGCTTTATCCCGGCGCCCGCCTCGACCGGTTTTACCGCATGTTCCTGCCCGACGCCCGCCGCCTCCGCATCGCCTACGCCAGCCTCGTCATGCCCTACAAGGGCGTCCACGTCCTCATCCAGGCCCTCGCGCGCCTCCACGTCTCCGGCGTTGATTTCACCGCCGAGATCGCCGGCGATTCGACCGACCAGGCCTTCCTCGCCGAACAAAAAGCCTACGTCGTCAAGATGGGCATGCAGCACCGTGTGAAGTTCACCGGCTTCCTCGACCGCGACGGCCTCTTCTCCCTCTTCGCCCGCAGCAACGTGCTCGTCTTCCCCAGCCAGTTCGCCGAACCCTTCGGCATCTCCCAAGTCGAGGCCCTCGCCTCCGGCCTCGTCGTCGTCTCCAGCGGCACCGGCGGCGCGGCGGAGATCATCCGCGACGGACAGGACGGCCTGCTCTTCCCCGCCGCCGACTTCGAAGCACTCGCCGCACGCCTTGTGCAGCTCTCCAACAACCCCCAGCTCTTCCGCGAACTCCAGCGCAACGGCCAGAAACGCGCCCTCGATTTCTCGGTGGACGGCGCCGTCTTCAAAATCGAAAAACTCGCCGGCGAACTCCTCGCGCAAGCCCCCGCCCAAATCGCGGTCTGAACCCGGCTGGCTCCGCCCCTCTCCATCGTCGCTTCCTCCCGGGCTCACTCCCATGACGCTCGATCAGCTCAAGTCCGGCGGCGTCTATTTCTACATCGCCGACGGCCCGTTCAAACCCGCCAACGAACACTACGTCTCCGCCTGCCTGATCGCCGGACTCGGTCGTCTCGGCGTGCCCATTTTTTCCAATCTGGAAATCGCCGGCGCCACCCTGAGCGAACTCAAGTCGATGGGTCGGCACCTCTACGTCTTCGACATCACGGACCAGACCACGAGCAGCACGCTCATGAGCGCGATCACCCAGTTCGCCTCCCCCTGCAAAATCATCCTCTCACGAGCCGATCAATGCGCGGGCATCATCACTCCGGAGACCGTGCCCGCCTTCATGTGCCACGAGAACCGCTTCCGCACCATCTGCGGACGGCGGCTCCCCTGGGCCTTCGGCCTGTCCGACGCCATCATGACGGCCACCGCCGCCGGCCTGCCCTTTGAACAACGCACCCCAACCCTCATCCGCAACTTCCGCCCCTCCCTCAACCAGCACGTTCGCAACATGCTCGACCTCTCCCTGGTCGGGCACCTGGAGAAACACTTCACCATCGATCGCAAAATCTCGCCCGATCACCACGACCGCCTGATGCGCAGCACCGGCTGCCTCGCCTATGGAGGTGCCTTCGATGAAAACCTGTCTCTCAACGACCATCTCGTCACCAACGACACCCTGCGGACCTTCTACGCCTACATCACGTTTCACCAACCCGTCACCATCGTGCGCTGGGACAGTTGGCGCTGGTGGGAGTCGCTTGCCGCCGGCTGCCTCACCTTCCACCTCGATTTCGAAAAATACGGCTTCGTCCTTCCCGTGATGCCCGTCGCGTGGAAGCACTACATCCCCATCGATCTCGCTGATCCCAAGGCCACCGTCGAACGCCTCATGGACGAACGCCCCCGCTGGCCCGAAATCGCCGCGCAAGGCCGTTTCTGGGCTCGCACCCACTACTCGCCCGAAGCCACCGCGCGCCGTTTCATCTATCACGTCACCTCGGACGACCTGTTCACATGAACCCCCTGCCAGTAAAAATCCGTGTCGTTTTCTTCAACCCGTGGGGCCGCGGCCTTGAGCAAACGGCGGACTACCTCGCCAGCCTCCCCACGCAAGCCATCGCCCCCTTTGTCAGCGACCCGGCCGACGCCCATCTCATCGGCCTCGCCCGGCTCGACCGTGACTGGCACGCCGAGTGTGCCCGCTGTTTTGATCAGATGCAGTCGGCCACCCTCGACTTCCTGCCGTCCCTCATCACCGGCCTGGAAGGGCTCCCCGTCCTCGCCTCCGCCTGCGCCAAACGCCCGCCCGGCGAAACCTGGTGGTTCGTCCTGATGGGCCAACACCCTCAGAAATTTGCGCCCGCTCTAAGCCCGCTCTGCACCTTCCTCAAAAAAAATGGCGCGCGCATCCTCTACTACGCCTTCGACGAAGCCAGCCGCACGATGCCGTGCTTCGCCGACCTCGCGCCACACCTGGATGTGCTCATCCACGACGAAGCCCCGCTCGCGCACCAAAACCGGCTCTCCCCGGCCGCGCGCACCCTGCACCGGAGCTGGGTCGCCAACTTCCCCTCCTTTTCCGTCCCGTTCAACGACACCCCGGAAGCGAAAATCATCTTCCTCGGTTCGCAGATGGGACTCACGCCCCACCGCCAGCGGCAGATCGACTTCCTGCGCACCATTTTTAAAGACCGCTTCATCGCCAGCCACGACCACTCCGTCAGCGTTTCGGATCGCGCGTCGCTCAACCGCTACAAGGTCGGTTTCTGTCCGGAAGGGCGCAAGTTCACCACGCCCGCGATGGCCCGCACCCACACCGACCGCCCGTTCTGGTCCGGATGCCTGGGCCTCGTGCCCGTGTCGGAAAATTCACACGAGGGCGGACGCCTCGACGAACTCGCCGACGCCGACTTGATCGTGCGCTACCCGCACGCCGACCTCGGCGCGCTGCGCGATGCCTGCGAACGCGCCCTCGCCGTTTCCACCGAAGATCGCCGCCGCATCCACGATCATTTCAACCGGCACGAAACCGTCGGCGGCATCGTGGCCGAGGCCATCGCCCATCACGCTGCGGACGGCTTGTCGTCGCTGCGGCGCTCCTCGATGGCGAGATAGACCAGCGTCTGATTGAGGAGTTGATAAGCGACTTCGCCGAAGGTCATCGGGCCGACGATCAATCCGGTCCGCCGTCCCTCCAGATTCGAATACAGGTAGTTCAAAACACAGTTGCACGCGAAGATGATCTCTCCGCCGGAAATCTGCGCCAGCCGGTTCTCGAATCCTCGCACGTAATCCGTCACCGGCAGAGCCTGGCGATAGTCCAACTCCGGCCAGACCGGACCGAAAAACTCAACTTCACCCGTGTCCGCCCGAACCTGCTTGATGCCCACGTTGACCATCGTGTTGCAGTAGTCGGCCACCAGCGGGAGGCGCGGGTCCCAGCCGGTTTCCTTAAGATAGTCGGATAACACGCGGGGCGCTCCGTTGACCAGGACATCCTTCACCGTGAGCCCGCCCTTCGGAAAGCGCAGACTGTCGCCGACACCCTGCTCGAAAAGATTGATGACGTCGATCCGCGCGTGTCGATTGGGCGGCAGTTGGAAACGAAGCTCGACCGCCCGTTCCGGCAGCGCGACTCCGCTGCCGCCGAAACAAGCGGGAACGCTCGGGCCGGTTACATCCAGCCTCATGCCCGCGACCCAGCCGATAAGCGGATGCGTGGCAAAGCCGGGGTAATTCGGCGCGTTGAGGGCGAACTCGATGTGCACCGCGCTCCCGTAGGGCAGGATGATCAGGCTCACCATGTTTCCGTGGTGTCGTTCGTAGATCCGGTTCAAATCCGCCGCGGCATATGTGCTGGTTTGAACGTCGGTGACATAGTCCGGCAGCTCGGTGACAAAAATCCGATCCGTGCACAGGCAGCCTCCCGCGACGGTCATGAAATACGGGATAGTGCCGCCGATCCAGTTGCCCTTCGGCAGTTGCGAGAGCAGTGCCTCTTCGCCCGCGAGCACGAGCGCGGCGCCGCCGCGTATCTTTTCGGCCACCTGTTCGACCGAACAGAGCGTTCCCTGCATGACGCCGCCTACGTTGAGGATTCGCTGCCAGTCGCGTTGCGCCACCGGTTCATCCCGGTAACGATCAAAAAACTCCGCCAGTTCGCATCGCAAATCGGCGCGCGTGGCGGCGTGGGATTGCAGCCGCTGCCGCAGGTTGTCCAGCGTGGTTCTTAACGGGAGAAACTCGAACTCCGGACAGTCCCGTCCGGTCGCAAGCATTTCCCAGGTCGAGGAGGACAGCAGATCGGCATTCATGAGGGGTATGGGCGAACAATCGGTTGTTGAGTCCGCCGCCGGGGCATCGGTTTCCCCGTCAATCGACACTTCACCATCAGATCTTGAGGTCAAAAAAACATCAAGCCGCCCCCCGGTTGTGTCGATTGAAGGGAGACGGGATTCTCCGTAAAATGACCTCCGCCCCCCATCTCCCCGCCGCCTTTTCCCTGATGGCTCCGCCCGTTCTCGAACGCGTTCTCACCAAGGCGCTGGAACGCAGCCCCATGCTCATCGTGCTGTTCGAGCATCCCACTCATCGCCTGCTTTATCTCAACGGCAAGGCCCAGCAGATCCTGAATCCCGGCCAGCGCGTGGACTGGAACGAAACCCCCTACACGCTCGCCGACTTCATCGGTCCCTCCAGCATCGATCTTTTCCAATCCGAGGTCTGCTCCCACCTCAGCGTGCTCGGCCGCTGGCAGGGACGCATCGACCTCCTCAACGTCTGGGGCAACGAGTTCTCCGTCTTCGCCACCCTCGCCCAAATCAGCCCGGAGCCCGGCGCGCGTTTCGTCTGCCTGCAGATCGTCCTGACCGACGCCCTTCAGGACAAGCAGCGGGCTACGGCCACCGACCAGGATTTTCTCAACGCCCTGCTCAACCACCTTCCCGACTGGGTCTATTTCAAGGACCGCACCGGTCGCTACCTGCGCACCAGTAAATCCCTCGCGACTCACGTAGGACGCGACGATCCCCGCGACCTGATCGGCCACACCCACTTCGATTTTTCCACCGTCGAGCGCGCCGCCGCCATCCATGCCGACGAACAGGCCATCCTCGAAAGCCAGCAACCCGTCCTCGATCACGAGGAAATGGATACCCTGCGCGACGGTCGCGTCGTCTGGGTATCCACCACCAAGCTCCCGCTCCATAATATCGAAGGCGACCTGATCGGCACCTTTGGCGTTTCCCGCGATATCACCGCCCGTAAACGCACCGAGCAGGAAGGCCGCGCCCTCGAACTCCAATTACAGCTTTCCCACAAACTTGAATCGATCGGCATGCTCGCGGCCGGCGTCGCCCACGAGATCAACACGCCCACGCAATTCATCACGGACAACACCCGGTTTCTTCAGGGCGCCTTCGGCGAGCTCGCCACCGCCTTCGCCCGCTACCGCACGCTCGTCACCACCAAGCCCGAACTTGCGCCCGAGTCCTCCGCCATCGAAACCGAGACCGAACTCAACTATCATCTCACGGAGATTCCCCGCACGCTGGAACAAACCCTCGACGGCCTCGGACGCGTCGCGCGCATCGTCGGCTCACTCAAGGAATTTTCCCATCCGCACACGCTCGAACGCAAACCCGCCGACCTGAACCGCGCGATCGAAACCACCATCGCCGTCGCCCGCCACGAATGGAAATACGTGGCCGACGTCGTCACCGCGTTCGACCCCGCGCTGCCTCCCGTCCCGTGTATTCTCGACGAGTTCAACCAAGTCATCCTCAACCTCATCATCAACGCCTGCCACGCCATCGAAGACGCGCTCAAAATCTCGAAGGCCGAGAAAGGCGTGATCACCATCCGCACCCGTCAGGACGCCGCCTCCGTCTGGATCGAAGTGGCCGACACCGGCCTCGGCATTCCGGCCGAGATTCACGACCGCATCTTTGAGCTTTTCTTCACCACCAAACGTGCCGGCAAGGGCACCGGGCAAGGCCTCGCCCTCGTGCGCAACATCATCGTGCAGCACCACGGCGGCTACGTTGATTTCGTCACCGAGGCCGGCCGCGGCACAACCTTCCGCATCCAACTGCCACTCGTGCCGCCTGAAATCGCCGTGACCCCCGTCCGCCAGCTTCCCCCTTTATGAACAAAAAAATCCTCTTCGTTGACGACGACGCAAACCTGCTCTCCGGCTTCCAGCGCACCCTGCGCAAGCTCTACAACTTCGACATCGCCCTCGGCGGCGAGGAAGGCCTCGCCAAAATCCGCGAGCACGGCCCCTACGCGGTCATCGTGGCTGATATGACCATGCCCGGCATGGACGGCGTGCTCTTCCTCGAAAAATCCCGCGCGCTCACCCCCGGGAGCGTGCGCCTCATGCTCACCGGCAACGCCGACCAGCAGACCGCCGCCAACGCGGTGAACCGCGGCGAGATCTTCCGTTTTCTCTCCAAGCCCTGCCCGCCCGAGATCCTCCAGCCCGCGCTCGACCTTGCCCTCAAGCAGCACGAACTAGCCAACCTCGAACGCGAACTCATCGAAAACACCCTCGCCGGCTGCGTGAAAGTGCTCACCGAGGTGCTCGGCTTGGTGGCGCCCGACCGCCTCGGCCGCGGCCAGCGTCTCCGCGACTCCATCCGCCTGCTCGCCGGCCGCACCGGCCACGGCCCGCTTTGGGAGCTGGAACTCGCGGCCCAGCTCTCGTCCATCGGCTACGCGGCGATTCCGGCGAGCATCCTTAACAACTGCGCCCTGCACGAGCCGCTCACGGTCGCGCAGCAAGCCGTGCTCCGCCGCGCCCCGCAGATCGGGCACGACCTGCTGGCCTCCATCCCGCGCCTCGAAGGCGTTGCCAAGGTTGTCCTGTATCAGGAAAAAAACTTCGACGGATCAGGCTTTCCCGCCGACACCCTCGCCGGCGAGTCATTGCCCGCCGGCTCGCGCCTGCTGAAAATTCTCAACGACCGGCTCGAACTTGAGGAAGAGGGCGTAGTAAAACAGGCCGCCCTCAAAACCATGCGGGAGCGCCGGGGCGTTTACGATCTGACACTGCTGGAGATATGCTTCGCCTGTTTCTCGGATTTTCTGGCCAATTCCATTTCCTCCCACGCTGTGGTGCGAAGTCTCAATGTGTCGGAGTTGAAGCCCGGCCAAGTGATCGTCTCGGACCTGACCACCACCGAAGGTCTGCCTCTGGTGACGGTCGGAAGCCGGCTGACCCCGATGTTGATCGAGCGACTGCGCACCCACGCCGAGATCGGCTCGCTGCACGGCCACATCCTCGTTCAGGACGCAATCGAACCGGCCCCGAGCGCGGCGTAAACCGCCTCCAGTTCCCGCGTAAAACGCGTGCCGTCGCACAACGCCCCGCGGCGCATTCGCTCGCGCAGACCGCCGCGGATCTCCGCGAGCCGCGCCGTGTCCGCCAACAGTTCGCCTGTGATCCGCAGATACTCGTCCTCCGTCGCCGCCACCCACTCCGGCGCTCCGAAATGCGTGAGCAGGCTCGCGCCTACGCGGCTCACGTGCGTCGCGCCCGCCAGCGTGACGACCGGCACGCCCATCCACAACGCCTCGCACGTCGTGGTCGTGCCGTTGTAGGGAAACGGGTCCAGCGCAACGTCGATCTCGTGGTAAAGCCGCTGGTGCCCCTCCGTGGAGAGGCTGCGCCCGTCGATCAAAATCCGGCTCGGCTCAACGCCATGGGCGGCAAACTTTGCGTGCAGTCCGGCGGCGGCGGTCGCATCGTCGAGCCCCCTCGACTTGAGCCGAAGCCGCGCCGTCGAATGCGCGGCCAGCAATCGCGACCAAAGCGCGATCACCGGCGCGGACAACTTGGAGGCATGATTGAAGCAGCCAAAGGTCACATGCCCGTTGGACAGCAGGGGCAACGGACCGACCGGCGGACTTTCATCGGCGGGACGATAACACAAAAACGGCCCAGGCAACCGCACCAGTTTTTCGCTGAAAAAGGCGTCCGTCACTCCAACCGGATCGCTGATTTCGTCGGTGAGTCGGCAGTCCATCGTGGCGAGCCCGGTCGTATTGGGGTAGCCGATCCAGGCGACCTGAACCGGCGACGGTTTACGCGCGAAAAGTTGCAGCCGGTTGCGCCCCGTGTGGCCGGCCAGATCCACGAGGATATCGATACCGTCCGCCCGGATGAGGGCCGCCGCCTCGTCGTCGCCCAGCCGGGCAATGTCGCGCCAATGCTCGCAGAACGGACGAAGCCGCGCTGTCACCGCATCTTCCGCAAGGGCGTTGGCATAGGCGAAAACCTCGATCTTCGCACGGTCGTGTGCCGCGAGCACCGGCTCGATGAAAAACGCGACCGCATGGTTCACAAAGTCCGGTGAAACATAGCCGACCCGCAGACGCCGCCCGGCGGGATGAACGCGCACCGGCACAGGTTCTTTTGGATAAAATGCCGCCGCATGAAGCGCGGCCCACCGGCGATGCTCCGCCAGCACATCCGCAGGCGAAAGCCCCGGCATGGCGTTGAGCGCGAGCAGCAGGTTGCTGTGCGTGCCGGGCTGCGGATCGGCCGCCAGAGCGGCGCGGAAATGCACCACCGCTTCCGGCGTGCAGCCGGCAGTTTTTTCGAGACGTCCGAGATTGTCATGCGCCGCGGCGTAGCCCGGCTTCAAGCGCAGCGCCTCCTCCAAGGACGAGCGCGCCGCACCGAGATCGCCGCGCGTGAGCAGCGCGTGTCCGAGGATGTTGTGCGCCTCCGCACGACGCGGCTCGCTCTCGATCGCACGGCGGAAGGCGGCGGTGGCCTCATCGGTCGAACCGCCTTCAAGCAGCGCGACGCCGAGATTGAGCCAGATCGCAGCCTCGCCGGGTGCGAGTCGCACGGCCTCGCGCAGACGCGCGGCGGCCTCCGCGTAACGTCCGGTGTGTTTGAGCAGATTGCCTGCCTGATGCCACGCTTCGGCGAGGCCCGGGGTAAGCGCCTGGGCGTGGTCGAGCGCGGCAAGCGCCTCGGCGTTGCGACCCAGCGCGCGCAATGCGCCGGCCAGGTTGACCTGCAACAACGCGGATTCCGGATGAATGCGGATCGCCCGCGAAAAAAGCTCCGCCGCAGCGGCGTAATCGCCCTGCTGACGCCGACTCAAGCCGATAAAATTGAGCGCATCGGCATGCTGGGGATCGGACTGGAGGATCTGTCGATACAAGGCGTCCGCGCGCGAAAGTTCGCCGGAGCGGTGGAGCTGGAGCGCCTGCGCCAGCTTTTCGGGGATGCTGCTCATGGGGAGGTAGGCGGCATGATAAAAAGGAAAGCCTGCGGAAAAAGGTAACCCCCGCACGCTCGAAACGTGCGGGGGCAACTTTGGGTCGATGCCGTATCAGGGCGTTATCAGCTTGGCGGCTTACTGAAGGAGTTTCAGTGCGGTCTGGGCTGAACCGTTGGCCTGCGATAGCATCGCGGTGCCGGCCTGGACCAGGGTGTTCCACCGAGCGAGCTGGGTGGATTCCTGGGCGACGTCGACATCGGTGATGCGGCTGTTGGCGGCTTCGAGGTTGGCTTTGTTGGTCGTGAGCAAGCTGCTCGCGAAGCCAAGGCGGCTTTGCTCGGCACCGTTTTGGGCGCGCATCGTGGCGACGTTTTCAATCGCCGACTGGATCGTGCTGAGGGACACCGCACCCAGCGAGGTCGTGCCGGTGGTCGCCGTAACCGCACCGAAGCCCGTGCTGGTGTTGGCCACGTCGGCACCGGTAAGCGTAACCGCCGAGGAAGTCGAACCGTCCTCGGTGACGCCTATACTCAAGCTGGATGAGGAGAACAGCGCGGTCCCGTTGAACTTTTCGCTGCTGATGGCGGTGAGCTGGCTCTGCAACGCAGTGAACTCGACGTTGTAGTTGGCCTGATCACTGGTGGTCTTGGTGACATCACCGTAGAGCGTCTTGAGTTCGCTCATGCGGTTGAGGATGTCTCCGGACACCTTCAACGCACCGTCCTGAGTTTGGAGCAGGGACGTGGCGTTGCCGATGTTGGTCTGTGTAGCTCCCGACCGCGTCGCCGCAGCCGAAAGCTTCATGGAGACGGCGAGACCGCCGGCATCATCCGACGGGTTGACGATCTTCGAGCCGCTCGAGAGCCGGTTGAGGCTCTTCTGCAGCATAGCACTGGAGGAAGCGAGGTTGTTGGAGGCAACAGTGGCCGCGTAGTTAGAATTAATGACAACAGACATGGTAGTATCTTTCCTTGATGAGTGCGACAGTCCGTCGTCGCCACGAACCCGGATAAACGGACCGGATCAGACCGAACCGGGCATATGCCCGGAAGTGTCACCCTGCGAGGGATGGCTGCCAGTGGTATGGCACAGGAACTCATGGAGCGGAGAGAGACGCGCACGGCGCGTCGTCACGACATCGAGGGCAGAGGAGGGTCCGCAGCAGCGCCACGGATCATCCGCCTGACTATTTGGAGGAGCCCGCCGCGCGCGCCCTGAAAAGAGCCGGGCGCGGCGGGTGTTTCTAAAGGCTTACTGGAGGAGCTTGAGCGCCGTCTGGGCGCTCTGGTTGGCCTGCGAGAGCATCGCGGTGCCGGCCTGAACCAAAGTGTTCCACCGAGCGAGCTGGGTGGACTCCGCCGCGACGTCCACATCCGTGATGCGGCTGCTGGCGGCCTCGAGGTTGGCCTTGTTCGTCGTGAGCAGGCTGCTGGCAAAGCCAAGGCGGCTTTGCTCGGAACCGTTTTGGGCACGCATCGTGGCGACGTTTTCAATCGCGGTCTGGATCGTGCTGAGAGACACCGCACCCAGCGAGGTCGTGCCGGTGGTCGCGGTCACCGCGCCGAAGCCCGTGCTGGTGTTGGCCACGTCCGCGCCGACGAGAGAGACTGCCGAGGCGGTCGAACCGTCCTCAGTGACAGCCACGCTCAGGCTGGACGAAGAGAACAGCGCGTTGCCGTTGAACTTCTCGCCGCTGATCGCGGTGAGCTGGCTCTGGAGGGCGGTGAACTCGACGTTGTAGTTGGCCTGGTCACTGGTGGTCTTGGTGACATCACCGTAGAGCGTCTTGAGTTCGCTCATGCGGTTGAGGATGTCCCCCGAAACCTTCAGCGCGCCATCCTGCGTTTGCAGCAGGGAAATGGAGTTGCCGATATTGGTCTGGGCAGCACCCGAACGGGTCGCGGCCGCATTTAGCTTCATGGAGACGGCGAGACCGCCGGCATCATCAGCTGGGGTTACGATCTTGGAGCCGCTGGAAAGCCGGTTGAGGCTCTTCTGCAGCATGGAGGACGAGGAAGCGAGGTTGTTCGAGGCAACGGTCGCGGCGTAGTTGGTATTGATAACGACTGACATGGGAATCTTCCTTGATTTGGTTGCCCTGTCCGTAGGGCGACGTGGCCGGTGGGAGGATCCGGCCCGATCCATCAACACAGTATTGCGTCGATGAACCTGTAACGGCGCGCTGTCTGAAAAACTTTAAACAAATCCTGAAAACTTTTTCACGCATGGCTTCTCTCCTCTGAAAAGACTCAAGCGGCCGAGGGAATGTGCCGTTAGAAAAGATGTTCTTAAGATCGTTTCTCAATTCCCTCCCCCCCGCCATGGCAACCACCCAACTCTCCGGCCTCGTCTCAGGCTTCGACTGGAAAACTTTCATCGATCAGACCATCCAGTATGCCAGCACTCCGATCACCAACATGCAGACGGAGCAGACGACGAACACGACCCAGATCAGCGCGCTCAACTCCATCAACACAAGCCTGACCTCCCTGCAGACCGCCGTCACCAATCTCCAATCTGCAACCGCATTTTCCAGCAGGACCGCCACGCTCGCCTCTTCCAGTTCCAATTTGGCCGCCACCGCTGATATCGGCACCGTCACGGGCGCCCACGTAATCGCCGTCAGCCAGCTCGCGACCCGCTCCAGCCTGAAGGGTTCGAGCGACATCGGCAGCGGCTTGAGCACGACCACGACAGTTTCCGGACTGACCCTCGCCACCCTGCCCACCGCCACCGCCGTCACCGCCGGCAATTTCACCGTCAACGGCCAGCAAGTAACCATCGCCCTTTCCGATTCCCTCCAGGACGTCTTCGACAAGATCGCCACCGCCACCCTCGGCCATGGTGATGTCACCGCCTCCTACGACCCCTCCACCGATAAAATCTCCCTCACCGCCACCACCGGCCAGGTAGTCCTCGGCGCCGCCAACGACACCTCGAATTTCCTCAACGCCACCCGCCTCGCCAACAACGGCACCGGAGCCACCTCAAGCAGCACCGCCTTGGGCACCGTCACGGGTAACACCCCGCTGGCGAGCGCCCATCTGCGCACCTCCATCACTGCAGTCGACGGCTCTGGCAACGGCTCCTTTAACATCAACGGCGTCAGCATCAGTTATAACATCAACACCGACTCGCTCAACACCGTCATCGCCCGCATCAACGCCTCCACCGCCGGCGTCACCGCCAGCTACGATCAAAGTGCCGACCGCATGGTCCTCACCAACAACTCCACCGGCGACATCGGCCTCGGTGCCAATGAAACCGGCGCCGGCCTCCTTGGCGCGCTCGGCCTCACCGGCTCCAGCCCTGCGCTGTCACGAGGCTTGAACGCACTCTACACCGTTGACGGCGGCTCCACCCTCTCCAGCAAAAGCAACACCCTCACTGCCGACTCCCACGGCATCACCGGACTTTCCATCACGGCCAATGCCCCGGGCACCGACACCGTCACCGTGGCCGCGGATACCGCCGGCATGAACAACACCATCAGCACCTTCATCAGCGCTTACAACGCCGTCCAGGCGCTTATCGACAGCCAGACCAAAATCACCAGTGCCAACGGCAAAGTCACCACATCCACTCTCTCGAAAAATCGCGAAGTCAGCGCCTGGTCCCAGACCCTGCGCAACGAAGCTTTTTCGACCGTCAGCGGACTCACCGGCACCATTTCCCGACTCGCAGATCTAGGCATCGACTTCACCTCGGGCACCTCGCAGCTTGCGGTCACCGATCAGGTTAAGCTGAACAATGCGCTCACCAATCATCCCAACGATGTGACGGCTTTTTTTACCCAGGCATCCACCGGATTCGGAGCGCGGATGAACAGTTTCATCAGCAAAGTCGCCGGCTCCACAGGGACAAACAGCTACATCAGCCAGCAGACAGCCACGCTCACCACGCGTAATTCAAACCTCGATACCCAGATCGCGAACATCCAACGGCAGCTCGACCAGCAGCGCGCCCAGCTCACCGCCAGTTTCGTCGCCATGGAAGACGCGACCCAAACTCAAAAAAACATGCAGTCGCAGCTCACCAACGCTTTCGCCCCCAAGACCACTTCATCCTAATGACCCGTCTTCTCTCCTCCGCCCTCGCCGCCCTAGGCATACTCGTCCTCTCCGGCTGCAATTCCCTTCCCCGGCTCGACGGCGCCTACGTCGGCCCCTTTTACACTCCGGCCAACGTCCACGCCTCCGCCCGCCTGCCGGTCGAACTCCGCCGCATCGTCATTCTCCCCTCCTCTGCCGACGGCCCCGCCCTCTCCGAATCCACGCTCGATGCGATCGACACCGCTCTCCGCACCACCCTCACCCAATCCGCGCGCGCCGAGATTTCACCGCTCCCCCGCGACGTGCTCGGCCAGATCGCCGGCCGCCGCCAGGTCGTCTCCACCTCGGTCCTCCCGTCCAACTTCACCGCATTTCTCGCCGAGAAAACCGGGGCCGACGCCGCGCTCTTCGTCGATATCACCGCCTATTCCCCTTATCCGCCGCTCGTGATCGGCATCCGCTCCAAGCTGATCGACCTCAAGACCGGCGAGATCATCTGGGCCTTCGACAATCTCTTCTCCGCCGCCGATGAAAAAGTAGCCAACTCCGCCCGCCGCCATCTGCTCGTTTCAAAGGGAACCACCGGCACTCCCGCCGATCTTAGCTACACCGTGCTTCAAAACCCCGCCCGCTTCGCCGATTACGCCGCCACTGCCACCTGGGCGACCCTCCCCCCCCGCTGACTTGACGCTTCTTTTACTTAAGAAATCAAAAAAAAGACCGATATTAACTCTCATCAACCAACGGCGTTCCCAGTATCGAAAGTTCAGGGCTGACCGTTCCAAACCAGGAATACCACCATGATCTCATCCGCCTCCAACACCCCCGGCCAGCCACGGCCGGATCTCGTCACTGCCGCCGGTCAAAAACCCGCGCACGCCGCCACCACGCACGCCACCTCCGCCGCGCAGGAATCATTGTCCGCAGGCAACACTGCGGCCTTACGCAACGCCCTCGCCGCCACCCCGGAGATCCGGCCGGAAGTC
>JAHFTG010000126.1 GCA_023269455.1 Opitutaceae bacterium
AGGGGGCGACTTTGGCTTTGAGGGCGTTCCAGTCGGCTTCGGTGAGGCTCGCCTGGGCGGCACCGAGGACGGGGGTGACGGCGTCGCGGTGGAGCGTGGCGAGCGCGGCGGCCCAGGCGGGGTTGACGCCGTGAAGAAGGGGGAGCGGCTGGTCGGCGGCGATGAAGGCGAGGGGGAAGGCGGCGATCTCGGCGGAGGTGAGGGCGAGGTTTTGCGCGGCGAGGGCGAGGTAGTCGCTTTCGGGTCGGTTGAGCGCGGCGAGGGAGCGGGCGTCGTAGGCGGCGAGGCGGGTGCGGGCAAAATAATCGTCGGCCTTGGCGCGCACGGCTTGCACGGCGGCGAGGGCGGCGGGCGTGGTTGCGCCGAGGGTGAGGACGGCGGGCGTGGTGCCTTGGTCGCTCCAGGCGGCGAAGGCGGCGGCGTCGGCAAAAAAGGAATCGATGCGGCCTTGGTCGATGCCGCTGCCGCCGCTGCGGTCGGTGAGCCCGCCGAGGGAGGCGACGATGTCGGCTACGAGGAGTTTCAACGTCTCGTCGGGGGCGGAGTCGGGGGTGATGATGCCGTCGCCGTTGAACTTGGTGGTCGAGAAGAGGCGGACGGTGTCGATGGCTTCGGCGAGGGAAATCTCGGTGGCGTCGGGTTTGCCGAGGCTGGCGAGGATGCGCTTGGCGGAGGCGAGGACGGCCTTGCCTTCGGGCGTGGCGGTATTGAAGGCGGAGAGGGCGAGGGTGTCGCGGCCTTTGAGGAGCGCGCCGACGTCGGCGAGGTGGAGCGCGGCCCAGTCGATGGCGGCAAGAAGCTCGGGGACGCGGATGCGGCCGTCTTTGTCGGCGTCGATCAGCGCGAGGGTTTTTTCGTCGAGTTCGAGGCCTTTGACGGGGGAGGAGAGGGCGACCCAGAGTTTCTGGTCGAGGTGTTTGAGGGCGAGGAGGTCGGCGCCGGTTTCAATGGCGACCTGGTCGAGTCCGCCGATGCGATAGAATTTCCAGACGTGCGAGGTGGTGGAGGGCATGGCGTGATTTATGGCGGACAAACTGTCGCGGGCGACGGGGGCGAGGCAACCTCCTAAAGTGGCGGTTTGAGAGGGACGGCAGAGACGGAAGCTGCATGTTTGCAGGGGAATGTCTTTGGCGGGGGAGCTGAGGGTTAGGCTCGATTTGGCGGGGGCTTCCAATTTAGTGCGGGAGGAATCTGCGATACCCTTCATGAAAAAACTGCTCATTATTTCGCCGCATTTTCCGCCGGTTAACGCGCCCGACATGCAGCGGGTGCGCCTGGCGCTTCCTTATCTGCGCGAGCGCGGCTGGGAGCCGACGGTGCTGGCGATCGCGCCGGAATCCATCGAGGGCGGGGTCATCGACAAGCATCTCGAAGAGACTTACCCGGCGGACATCCGCGTGATCCGCGTGAAGGGCGTGTCGTCGCGGTTCACGCGCTGGATGGGCATCGGCAACCTCTGGTGGCGCTGCGGGCGCGCCTTGACGAAGGCCGGCGAGGAGTTGCTGAAAAAGGAAAAGTTCGACCTAGCGTTTATCAGCACGACGCAGTTTTCGGCGTTTCAACTCGGGCCGCGCTGGTTGCACCGCTTCGGGCTACCCTACGTGCTCGATTATCAGGATCCTTGGATCAACGACTACTACCAGCTCACGGGAGTGCGGCCGCCGGGCGGGCGGTTGAAGTTTGCCTTCAGCCAGTGGCAGGCGTCGCGGATCGAGCCGGAGGCGTTGCGGGAGGCGGCGGGGATCGTGTCGGTGTCGCATTCTTACGGGGCGATGCTGGCGGATCACTACCCGTGGTTTCTGGCGAACCGGCTCAAGCTGCTGCCGTTCGGCGCGTCGCAGGCGGACTTCGACGCGCTCGGGCAATACCGGCCGGTGAAGCCGCTCATCGATTTCGACGACGGTTGTTTTCACCACGTGTATGCGGGGCGGTGCGGACCGGACATGACGTTCGCGCTCACGGTGCTGTTCCGCGCGTTCAACCGGTTGCGCGAGACCGATCCGGCGCAGGCGGCGAAGACGAGGTTTCACTTTATCGGGACGGACTACGCGCCGCCGCCGCTGGGGCGCGACTGGGTCATCCCGATCGCGAAGAAGGAAGGGGTTTTGGACTTCGTCACGGAGCATCGCTACCGCGTGCCGTATTTCGACGCGCTCTACTACCTGCGCAAATCGAGCGCGTTGGTCGCGGTCGGTTCGAACGATCCGACTTACAGCGCGTCCAAGTTTTTCCCCTACGTGCTCGCGCGGCGGCCGCTGCTGATGATTTTTCACAAGAACAGTCCGGTGCTGCGTTTCGCGCTCAACGTGGGCGCGGGCGTCGTGCATGGTTTCACCGGGCCGGAGGATATCACGCCGCTGGCCGAGGAGATCCACCAGAGCTGGTTCGTGGAGGGCGCGTGTCACCGCTACACGGCTTTTAACGAGGCGGCGTTTGCACCTTTCTCTTCCACGCGCATGGTGGATGGACTGGTGGCGGTCTTCGATGATGCGATCAAAAAACGCCCGTTGGCGCCCTGAGCGCCGTCCGATCAACGCAAAGGAATTTTCAACGTGAATAAATCAAAGCTGATTCCCGGGAAGTTTATCCAGGTGCTGGTGGTGCTGCTGGCTATTTTCGCCTTTGATTGGTTTACGACCTACGAGGTGAGCATCGGGCCGCTCTACCTGCTGCTGGCGAGTTATGCGGCGTGGCAACTGGGGTTCTCGGGCGGGCTGTTTCTCGCGTTTTTATGCACGACGTTTTGGGCGGTCGGAGATTATTTCACGGGGCACCGTTACTCCCAGCCCTGGATGCTGTATGAGAACGCCGTGCTGCGGTTTTTCACCTACTCGATGGCGGTGTCGGCGATCTTCATCTACAAGCGCACGCTCGAGGCGCACCGGCGGCGGCTGGCGATGCTGGAGCGTTTGCTCTCGGTGTGCCCCGGCTGCGGCTGCATCACGGTGAACCAAGCTGGCTGGCGGAAAGCCTCGGAGTTTAACCAAAAGCCCAAGCAGCTCCACACCTTGTGCCCCACTTGCGCCGCGACCCATAAAGCCGATGTCACTCAGGATACTGCACGCGTTACTCACGGTTGATCCCGAGGCGGACGGGTTGATGGAAAACGTCCGGCTGTTGTCGGCGGTCAACCGTCATCTAAAGCACCGCATCGAGGTGCTGACGCTCGCCGACACCGACGCCGATGCGCCGTGGCGGCACGAGCCGGGCGTGTCCGTTCACGAAGTCGGGGCGGGCCTCACGAGAGGGCGCGCCAAGCGGAAGTTTGTGCAACGCCTGCGCGAGTGCGCGGGCGGCTACGACTGCGTGCTGGTCAGCGGGGCCTTGGGCTTTGATGCGCACCGCGTCTGGCGGGCTCTGCGGGCGGCGGGGGTGCCGTATTTTGTTTTTTCGCCCCGGTATCTCGGGTTTTTGAGGGGCGCTGACCGACAACTGGAAAAAACAAAGCAGAGGTTTTTGTGGCCGTGGGCGGGGTATCCGTTGTTGCGCGACGCGCATGCGGTTTTTTTTGAGAACGAAGAGGCGAGGCGCGAGGCGCCCGGTTTGTTTTGGCCCTACGATTGCCATGAGTTCGTGCTGCCTTGCGGAGTTGCCGAGGGTGCGGGGGAGGGGAATGCAGCGGCGACGGATGCGTTTCTGGCGGGGCATCCGGCGCTGGCGGGGAAACGCCTTTTCACCGTTTTGGCGTCGGAGCACGGAGCGGTGCCGGAGGCGTTGCTGGACGCAGTGCGCTCGTTGAGCGACACGGGGCGCTGGGATCGTGATGCGATGAGGCTGGTGTTCGCGGGGTTTGCGAAGGAGGGCGCGGAGGCGGCGGAGGCGTTGCGCCGCGCGGTGGCGCGGCGCGGGCTGGGCGATGTTGTTTACTCCGCGGGCGCGCTGGATGGCGAGGGCCGGCGGGCATTGTTGGAAGCTTCCGAGGTGCTCGTGCAACCGGCGCGGGCGGACAATTCCGGGCGCGCGGTGCCGGAGGCGTTTTCAGCGGGGAAGCCGGTGTTGATCGCGAAGGGGATCAACCTGTGGCGAGAGGTCGTGGCCAATGCGGCGGGTTTCGCGGATGATGACTCGCGGGCGGGCTACATGGCCCTTTTTTCGTGGTGGTGGTGGCAGGAGACAGAGGATCGGGCGGTGCTCGGTGCGAACGCGCGGCAAGGTTTCGAGATGAATTACAACGAGCAGGCGGCGGCGAATACGTTGCTCGCGATGATCTATCTTTTGATCGGGGCGAGCCAGCCGGGCGGCGAGGCGGGTGATCCCGAGGTTTTCCGGCACGAGGTGGATTTTCTTTAGGGCGACGACGGGCGCGGGAAAAAGACGGCGGGTTTATCGGAGAGCGGCGCGTCCACGGGGATGGCGGTGGTGAGGAGGGCGTCGAACTCGGTGTCGGGGTCTTTTTGCGCGAGGAGCCATGCGCAGTAGCGGCGCACGAGCGGGTGGACGCGGGCGTTGCGGCCGAGGGACCACTGGGCGGATTTGAGGACGAGCTCTTTCATCACTTCGGGCGAGGGCGCGGTGGCGTGCGGCGAGGCGACTTTGAATTTATCCAACGCGCCGAGGCAGGCGTGCATGCGGAGCGCGGAGGAGATGCGCTCGACGGGGGCAAACGCGCCGGTCGCGAAGAAGCGGCCCCAGAGCACGTCGAGCTGCATGGGATCGTTGAGATCGCCGGTGTCCACGTCGGGCCACCGGGCTTGGTTTTGGCCGGCGAAGGCGGGGTCGTGGCGCCACGCGTAGCCCAGGACGAATTCGAGCAGGGTGCGATCGGCGGGGCTGGCGTTTTTGAGGCGCGCCTGGAAGACGGGCGTGAGCCAGGGGTTGGCTTTGAGGAGCTCTTCGTAGAACCCGAGAATGGGCGGCCACGCGTCGGTGTTATCCTTGGGGATGACGGCGGCGATTTTGAAGAGCGCGGGCAGGGCGAGGGCGGGCGAGGGGTTGAGGTAATACGATACCATCCACAGGACCGGATCGAAGTCGGCGGGCAACGGGGGCTCGATGTAGGGGACGACTTGGAGGGTGACGGTTTTGGTGAGCGTGTCGTTGGCGACGCGGTCGCGGGCGGTCACGGTGAAGGTGTAGGTGCCGAGCGGGTCACCGGGGTCGGTGCTGAAGGAGGCGGTCTGACTGGCGTAGGCGAGCAGGCCGGCGTCGGGCACGGGGCCGACGCAGAGGCGGAGGTCGTGGCCGGCGGACTGGCTGCTGCCACCGGGGTAGGTGATGGTGAGGTCGTAAACGAGGGCGGCGCGGCTGGCGGTGTTGAGCGCGTAGTTTTGGGCAAGGACGACGAGGTCGATGCGCTGTCCGGGGAAAATGCGCGTGGTGCCGCGGAAATCCGGGCCGACGCGGTCGGTGGTGTGCGCGTAGAAATCGTGCGTGGCGTATTGCGTGGTGGCGACGAGCGTGATGGCGAGCGGCTTGGCGGGATCTGCGCGTCCGGTGGCTTGGGCGTGTGCGGGCGAGGCGAAGAAAAGGGCGGCGAGAGCTAAATTAAGGGCGAAAAAAAGTTTCATGATAGAAGTCTGAGAGGGGGCTGTAGCGCGGTCTTATTGAGTTGGTGGCGTGAGGATGCTGGCGCGGTGGTTGTTAGTCGGGATCTGGTCGGCGAAGCCGGGCGGCAAGACCAGATCGGTTCGTAGCACGAGGCGGCCTTCGCGGGCGAGGCGGGCGGGATCGACGGGGAGGTTGATTGAGGTGACCGCGCCGGGTGCGAGCGACGGGACGGTGTAGTTGTTCACGGTGCCAGCGAGGTCGGCGGTGAGCGTCATGCTGGCGACGGGGCTGGCGCTGCGGTTTTGAATCACGACGGCGATGAGGGAGTTTTCGACGTCGTAGGTGTGGCTGGAGATCGCGATATCGGCGCGCGCAGGGTCGTTGCGGGCCATCGCCCAACCGAGGTCAACGACGCCGTGGCCGTAGTCGGGATCGTCACCGGCGGTGCCGGCGTCGTCGGCGTGGGTCTGGAGGACTTGCACGGCTTGCGTCGCGGTGAGGCCGAGTGTTTCTGACATCACTGCGGCGATGGCGCCGGAGACGACGGGGGCGCTGGCCGAGGTGCCACTGAAGAGGATGCGCGTGCCGTTGGTTCCGGCGGTCTGGATGCCGTAGCCGGGTGCGGTGAGGTGGAGCTCGGGGCCGGAGTTGGAGAAACTCACCTGCTGGCCGGTCGCATCGACGGCGCCGACCGAGATCACGCGTGGATCGGCGGCGGGCCAGGTGAGGCGGGCGGCCTGGTCGTTGCCGGCGGCGGCCACGATGACAACGCCGTGGGCGGTGGCGTAGGCGACGGCGCGGTCGAGGGCTTCGGAGGTCGAGTAGCCGCCCATGCTGATGTTGATGATCGACGCGCCCGCATCGACGGCGGCGACGATGGCCTGCGTCATGGTGAAGATGTCGCTTTTGCCGTCGGTATCGGTGACGCGGATGCTGAGAATCGCGGCGGCCGGAGCGAC
>JAHFTG010000127.1 GCA_023269455.1 Opitutaceae bacterium
TTGCAGGTAGTCGGCGTAGGCTTTCGGATAAGACATTGCTGAAGTGTTGGCGAGCTATGTGCAGGATCAACTCCTCGCCTTATCAGAACTGGGGATTTCACGGCGCTCGACCCAGATTTTCACAAGCATGGTGACGACGGCGATGGATGAGAGGATCGACGCGAGCGCGAAAGCCCCGGTGGCGACGCGGTCGTTGGAGAGCAGCTCGATTTGCAGGGTCATCGTATTGGTCTCGTCGCGAATCGCGCTGGAGACGACGGCCACGGATCCAAACTCGCCCAGACATCGCGCGAAGCACAACGACACACCGTAGAAGAGCGCCCATTTGATGTTGGGCAGCGTGACATACCAAAACGTCTTCCAGCCGCTCGCCCCCAGCGTGATCGCCGCCTGCTCTTCCTGTGTGCCCTGGCTCAACATGAGCGGCAGCACCTCGCGAAAAATAAACGGCGTCGTCACGATGGTCGTTATGATGAGGATGGCCGGGACGGAAAATACCATGCGTATGTCGTGATCCATCAGCCACGGCCCAAACAGTCCCTGCATCCCGAAAACAAAAAGATAGGCCACGCCGATCACGAGCGGCGGAATCGAGAGCGGCAGCTCGATCACGCTGATGAGCAGACGCCGCCCGGGAAATGAAAACTTGGCCACCGCCCACGCCGCAGTGACGCCAAAGACGGTGTTGATCGGCACCGCCACCGCCGCCGCCAGCAGCGTAAGCCAGATCGCATGTCGCGTCGATGGATCGGCGAGATGCTGCGCGTAAACCGCCAGCCCTTCGTGAAACGCGAAATAAAAAATCGCGCCCAATGGCAGCACGATCAGCAGTGACGCCAAGCCTGCTCCCACCACGACGAGGGCGATGCGCCCGCGATGCCCACGGATAGATGTGCTCATGCGTGCAATCTCCGGTAAAGTCGGCTCTGCACGACGTTCATCACGATCAATACCAGCAACGCAAAAACCAGAATCGCCGTGGCGAGCACCGAAGCGCCGGCATAGTCGAATTCACCCACGCGAATGTAGATCAAGAGCGCGGTGATTTCGGTCTTAAACGGAAGATTCCCTGCGATAAAAATCACGGCCCCGAACTCTCCAAGGCTCCGGACAAACGCCAGCGTAAGCCCCGCCAGCGTAGCGGGAAAAATCTCCGGGAAAATCACGCGCCAGAATGTCGTGAACGGCCCCGCACCAAGACTGGCCGACGCTTCCTCCAGTTGCGGCTCCAGATCGGCCAGCACGGGCTGCACGGTGCGCACGATGAAGGGGAAACTGGTAAACGTCATCGCGAGGATGATGCCGGGGAACGCGTAGGCGATCTTGATGCCGAACGGCGTGAAGAGATGCCCGATCAAGCCTTGCGGCGCGGTCAGCGTCGCGAGTGCCAGACCCGCCACGGCGGTCGGCAGCGCAAAAGGCAGATCCACCACGGCGTCGAGCAGGCGGCGTCCGGGAAATTCGTAGCGCACCAGAATCCATGCGGTGAGCAGCCCGAGCACGAGATTGATGAAGGTGGCGGCTCCGGCGGCGAGCAGCGTGATGCGATAAGTCGCGACCGCCCGCGAATCGGACAAGTAAGACCAGAGTTCCGTCCACGACAGATTGGCGGTTTTAAAAACCAGCGCGCCCAGTGGCAGCAGCGTGACCAGACTGATAAAAAAAAGCGTGCTCCCCAAAGTCAGGCCGAAGCCGGGGAGCACGCTTGAACGTTTCATGACAAAGGAAAGCCAACCGTTCAGCGGACGACCTCGGCGGCGTTTTCCTTGAGCAGCGTGTCAATCAGCGCGCCATTGGCGAAGAACCGCTCGGTGACTTTATCCCACGAGCCGAAAACCTTCCCGACTTCGAGCGTCTTGACCGGCGTGAATTGGCCCACATAGCGAGCGGCCACATCGGCGTCGCGCGGGCGGTAGAAGTTACGAGCCACGATATCCTGCCCCTGCGGTGTGTAGAGGAAATCGAGATAGGCTTTGGCGACGGCGGCGGTGCCTTTGCGTTTGGCGACGCGGTCAACGATCGCGACGGGAAACTCCGATACGATGCTGACCGTGGGTGTGACCACTTCGTAGGCGCTGTCAGGCGTGTGCGCGAGGGAGAGTGCCTCGGACTCGAAGGTCACGAGGACGTCGCCGATGCCGCGCTCGGCAAAGGTCGTGGTCGCGCCGCGCCCACCGGTGTCGAAGACGACCACGTTGGCCAGAACGCTCTTCAAGAACGCGCGGGCTTGGGCGGCGTCACCGCCGGATTTGTCGAGCGCGTAGGCGTAGTAGGCCAGCGCGGCGTAGCGACCGTTGCCACCGGTCTTGGGATTCACCTGCACGATGGCGACGCCGGGCTTGGCGAGGTCGGACCAATCGTGGATGCCCTTGGGGTTGCCCTTGCGCACGAGAATCGTGTGAACGGAATAGTAGGGCGAGCTGCCATTGGGAAACTTCGTGGCCCAGTCGCGGGCGACGAGTTTGCTGTCGGCGAGCGCGTCGATGTCGGTGACTTGGTTAAAGGTCACGACGTCGGCCGGAAGCCCTTCGCGGATGGCGAGCGCCTGCTTCGACGAACCGGCGTGGGACTGCTTGATCTGCACGTCCTGACCGGACTTTTCCTTCCAGTAGGGAACGAAGGCTTTGTTGACGTCGGCAAAGAGTTCGCGCGAGACGTCGTAGGAAGCGTTGAGGATTTCTTGCTGGGCGTGCAGCGCCGGGGCGACGGCGAAGCCAAGCGCGGCAATGAGGCTGAGAAGGACGGGTTTCATGGTGTGTTTTCCAGAGGAGGATTAAGACGAATCAGCCTGCGCCGGCGGTCCGGTGAACGGGTTGAAACTTAAACGGTGAGGTTGGGCTGGAGGCCATGAAGTGAACTTCTCTGGCTGATAAAAACGGACCGGCCGAAGAACCGGCGCGGTCCGAAAATGGAGGCGGGGGTTGGAGTCGAACCAACTCATAGGGCGCTTGCGGCACCGGGCCTCCCCACTTGGCTACCCCGCCGGGACGGAAGACCTGCAACTCTAAAACCTGAGACCTGAAGTTCGAAAAACTCCGACCTCAGCTTTCAGGTCTCAAGTTTCAGCTTCCTGCATTCCTTACTTCGCCGCAGCCGGAGCGCCGAAGAAGCTCTCGACGTTGTCGCTCTCGACATCGACATCGGCGAACAACCACGAGGACAGGTAGCGCTCGGTCGAGGACGGCACGATGACGACGATCTTTTTGCCCGCGTTTTCAGGACGCTGGGCGAGCTGGAGCGCGGCCCAGATGGCGGCGCCGGAGGAAATGCCGACAGGGATGCCATCGAGCTTGATGACCTGCTTAGCGACCGGACCGGACTGGTCTTCCTTCACCTGGATAATCTCGTCGATGATCTTGGTGTTGAGGATGGCAGGGATGAAACCAGCGCCGATGCCCTGCAGCTTGTGCGGACCGGGCGCTCCGCCGGAAAGAACCGGGGAACCGGCAGGCTCGACGGCGACGATCTTGACGTTGGGATTCTTCGCTTTGAGCACTTCGCCGACACCGGTGATGGTGCCGCCGGTGCCGACGCCGGCGACGACGAAATCAACTTTGCCATCGGTATCGTTCCAGATTTCGAGAGCGGTCGTCTTGCGGTGGATCTCGGGGTTATCGGGATTGGCGAACTGCTGGAGGATGACGCTGTTCGGGATCTGCTTGTTGAGTTCCTCGGCCTTGGCGATCGCACCCTTCATGCCCTTCGGCCCTTCGGTGAGCACGAGCTTGGCGCCGAGAATCTTGAGGAGTTTACGGCGCTCAAGGGACATCGTCTCAGGCATCGTGAGGATCAACTTCAAGCCCTTGGCGGCGGCGACAAACGCCAGCGCGATGCCGGTATTGCCGGAGGTCGGCTCGATCAGGATCGTGTCCTGATTGATGCGGCCAGATTTAAGGGCTTCTTCAATCATGGCGTTACCGATGCGGTCTTTGACCGAAGAGAGCGGGTTGAAGAACTCCAGCTTGAGCAGCACTTCAGCCACGGAATTGTGGGCGGCGGCGGTGCGGTTGAGGCGGACCAACGGGGTGTTGCCGATGGTCTCGGTGATGTTGTTGTAGATGCGAGCCATAATGTTTATTTGGTTAACTTTAGGACGATACGAACGATGCGGAAATTAGTGGAAATGTGAAGAACGTGAAAGCGGGCTCAGATCGCGTAATCTTCGGCAAACGTCCGGCTGCGGCGCACGCGCAGGAGCACGGAGTCGTCGATGATGAGCTCGAGTTCGTCGAGCTGCTGACGGCTGAGTTCGACGTCGATGTATTCGCTGGAGCCGCGCACCACCGTGATGCGTGCGATGGAGCCGGCCGACTGGATCGAACGCACTACGACCCGCTCGCCTTCGGTCTCGGCGCCCGTGCGATGACGGAGGACTTCGAGTTCGTGCGGACGCACGAAGGCGACCTTGTTTACCTCGTCGGTGACGGGTGAGTTGTCGCCGTCGGCGGGCATTCCGCGCCAAGGAAGCTGGAGTTTGTTCACGTTACCGAGGAACTGATAAACGAACGGCGTGGCGGGATGGTCATAGACCTCCTGCGGCGAGCCGACCTGCTCGATCTTGGCGTTGTTCATGACGACCACCTCGTCGGCGATTTCCAACGCCTCCTCCTGGTCGTGCGTCACGAAGACCGTGCTGATGCCGATCTCATCCTGGAAGTGGCGGAGCCAGCGGCGGAGCTCCTTGCGGACCTTCGCATCGAGTGCGCCGAACGGCTCGTCGAGCAGCAGCACCTTCGGCTCGACCGCGAGCGCGCGGGCCAGCGCGATGCGCTGGCGCTGACCGCCGGAAAGCTGGGCGGGGTAACGTTTCCCTAGGGCTTCGAGCTGCACGAGCTTGAGCAACTTGTTCACGCGGTCGGCGATCTCCGACTTGGCCGGGCGGTCCTTGCGCTTGCGGACGGTGAGGCCGAAGGCGACGTTTTCAGCCACGGTCATGTGGCGGAAGAGCGCGTAGTGTTGAAACACGAAGCCGACGCCGCGCTTGCCGGCGGGCACGTTGGTGACGTCTTCGCCGTGAAACTCAATGCGTCCGCTGCCCTCATCTGGAAACTCAAGTCCCGCGATGATGCGCAGGAGCGTGGTCTTGCCCGAACCCGACGGCCCGAGGAGCGCGACGAGTTTTCCGTCCGGCACATTGAGGTCCACGCCGCTGAGCGCAGTGTAGGTGCCGAAGGTTTTTTTGATGTTCTGGGCGATGATGCTCATTCAGGAAAAAGCGAAAATAACGGAAAGGGATCAGGGAAACTCAGGCGGCGCGGCTGCCCGCGTAGCGCCATTCGACCACGGATTTAAGAATCAAGGTGAAGATCGCCAGCAGGGCAAGAATCGAGGCCATCGCGAAGGCGGCCGTAAAATTGTATTCGTTGTAAAGGATCTCCACGTGCAGCGGGATCGTGTTCGTCTCGCCTCGGATGTGGCCCGAAACCACCGAGACCGCGCCAAACTCGCCCATCGCGCGGGCGTTGCACAGGATCACGCCATAAAACAATCCCCACTTGATGTTCGGCAGAGTGACATGGCGGAAAATCTGCCAGCCGCTGGCCCCGAGCGTGAGCGCGGCAAATTCCTCGTCCGATCCCTGTGCCTGCATGAGCGGAATCAGTTCACGCGCGACAAAGGGAAACGTGACAAATGTCGTCGCCAGCACGATGCCAGGCACCGCGAAGATGATCTTGAAGTCCTGATCGACCAGCCACGACTGCAACGCCGGAAACCACGGGTGCTCGGCGTTCAAGTATTGGCCATACCACCCCTGTAACCCGAACACCAAAACGTAGATCAGGCCGGAGATAACCGGCGACACCGCGAACGGCAGGTCAATGAGCGTGATGAGCACGTTCTTCCCTCGAAACTGGAACTTCGTGATCGCCCACGCCGCCGCGATGCCGAAGACGACATTCGCCGGCACGGAGATCGCCGACGCAATCAGAGTCAGTCGAATCGCCGCCAGCGCGTCGGACTCGATCAGCGAATGAAAATAAACTCCCAGGCCCTTCCGCAACGCCTCGGCAAACACCGCCGCGAGTGGCAACACGAGGAAACCCGTAAGAAACAAAAGCGCCACCGCCGTGAGCGTCCAGCGCACCCATGCGGAATCGCGCGTCACCCGCGACGTGCGGCTTTCCGCCGAGGCGGACGAACCGGCGGATGGAGATTTAAGGGAGCTGACGACGGAGGCCATGAGAGTTGCGAGAGGTCAGGCGCGCTGGTGGCGGCGGGTCCAGTTTTGCAGGAGATTGATGAGCAGCAGCAGTGTGAACGATGCCACGAGCAGCACCACGGCGATGGCGGTGGCACCCTTGTAGTCGTATTGCTCCAGCTTCGTGATGATGAGCAGAGGCGTGATCTCGCTGTGCAACGGCTGGTTGCCCGCGATAAACACGACCGAGCCGTATTCGCCAA
>JAHFTG010000013.1 GCA_023269455.1 Opitutaceae bacterium
CAGCGATCGACATGCAACGGCTCCAGCTTTATCGCCCCACCGAGAAATGCCGACATCACCTTGGGTGTCTCGATAAGCGTCTTGTCCGCCCCGTGTGCGAGCACCGTGGCACCCGTTGCGCGCACGACCTTGGCCGCGTCCTGCGTATGGTCCCAGTGCCCGTGCGTGATCCACAGCTCCGTAAGCTTGCAGCCCTCCTTCGTCAAAATCGGCTGGATCTCATCGAGAATGTCGCCCGGCGCGTCGATCAATACCGCTTCGCCCCGCTTGGCGTCAGTCAACAGATACCCGTTTGTCTGAATCGGCCCGGAAGGCAGCACATGGATGTTCATCGCGCGTCAATGGACGCGTTACCCGCCATCTCGCAACCGCGAAAATTGCCTTTGCCAGCCGTCCGCCCGCTTTGCTAACTCCCATCCTTTATGCCGACCCTTAAATTCGCCGTTCTTCCTGGAGACTACATCGGACCCGAGGTCATGACCGAGGCCCTGCGCGTGCTCGAACACGTCGCCAAGAAGGAAAACCTCACCCTGTCCTACACGACCGCCGATGTCGGCGGCGCCGGCATCGACAACCACGGCAAGGCCCTCCCCGACTCCACCCTCGCGCTCTGCCAGCAGGCCGACGCCATCCTCTTCGGCTCCGTCGGCGGTCCGAAGTGGGAAAAACTCCCCCCCAAGGAACAGCCCGAGCGCGCCGCCCTCCTGCCGCTCCGCAAGGCCTTCAATCTCTTCGCCAACATCCGCCCCGGCCTCCTCTACTCCGACCTCACCGACGCATCCCCGCTCAAGACCGAGCGCATCCCCAACGGCATCGACATCGTCTGCATCCGCGAGCTCACCGGCGGCATCTACTTCGGCCTCCCCAAGACCACCACCACCCTAGCCAACGGCGAGGAACAGGCCGTGGACACGATGGTTTACAAGACCTCCGAAATCGAGCGCATCGCCGAAGTCGCCGCCGTCACCGCCCGCGCCCGCGGCAAGAAAGTTTGTTCGGTCGATAAGGCCAACGTCCTCGAAACCTCCGTCCTCTGGCGCCGCGTCGTCACCGCCTACTTCGCGAAGCACCACCCCGACCTCGTCCTCAGCCACATGTATGTCGATAACGCCGCGATGCAGCTCGCCCGCGATCCCAACCAGTTCGACGTGCTCTTCACCGAAAACATGTTTGGCGACATCCTCTCCGACGAGATGGCCGTCATCTGCGGCTCCCTCGGCATGTTGTCCAGCGCCTCGCTCGGCACCGGCAAGAACTCCCTCGGCAAGCCCTTCGGCCTCTTCGAGCCTGCCGGCGGCACCGCCCCCGACATCGCGGGCAAGGGCATCGCCAATCCCTGCGCGCAGATCCTCTCCGTCGCGATGATGCTCCGCTACAGCTTCGGCCTCGACGCCGTCGCCGACAAGATAGAGGCCGCCGTCCGCAAGGCCGTCGCCACCGACGGCGTGCGCACCGGCGACATCGCCTTCGGCAAGCCCTCCGTGGGCACCAAGGCGATGGCCGACGCCATCATCAAGAACTTGTAACCAGCCCGTCCGCGCTGCCCGCCTCCACGGGCAGCGCGCGACGCACCGCTTCAAGCAGGGTGCGCGCGTTGTAAGGCTTGGCCAGAATCTCGGCCACCCCCAGCGCCGCCAGCTCGCGGCGCTTGTCGTTTTCGAGCAGTCCGCTGGACACCATCACGGCCAGCCCGGGCGAACTCACGCGCAGCTTCCGCAGCAGTTCCACTCCGCCCATCACGGGCATCATCAAGTCCGTCAGCACCAGTTTCACCGTGGCGCGATGCTGCTCGAAAACCGCGAGTGCTTCCTCTCCCTCGTTCGCGATCAAGACCGTGTAGCCGTGGGTTTCCAGCAGGCGCTGCATGGTCTCGCGGATGACCCTCTCGTCATCGACCAGCAGCACGAGTTCGCCGCGTCCACGCGGCAGCGCCTTCTCGATGGGTTCGATCCGGGCGGGTTCGTTCGCCTCACCCTGGACCGGCATATAAACCGTAAACGTCGCCCCGCATCCGGGCGCGCTTTTCACGGTCACAAATCCACCGTGACTCCGCACGATGCCCAGCACGGACGACAGGCCCAGTCCCGTGCCCTTGCCCACTTCCTTCGTCGTAAAAAAAGGCTCGAAGATGCGATCATGCGCCTCCTCTGGAATCCCGCAGCCGGTGTCGGCCACCGCAATCGCGATATGGCGGCCGGGCCTCGCCTGTGAATGCGCGCGCACCTGCTCCGGCTCAAGCATCACGTTGGCCGCCGATACCGTGAGCGTGCCGCCGCCGGCCATGGCGTCGCGCGCATTCACGCACAGGTTGATGAGCACCTGGTGAAGTTGCGTCGGATCGGCCACGACCGTCCGCAGGTCTTTCGCGACATTCAGCTCAAACGTGATGTCGCGGGGAAATGTCTCGCGGATGAGCGTCTCGATCTCGTTCAACAGGTGGCGCGGCTGCACGCTCACGCGCTGCCCGCCCACGCCGCGGCTGAACACGAGCATCTGGCGAATGATACTGGCCCCCCGCTTCATGCTTTGCTCGATCATGTCCACCAGTTGAATCCCGTGCGGATCGGTTATCTTCTGCCGGATCAGCTCGGTCACCATGAGCGTCGGCGCGAGGATGTTGTTAAGATCGTGGGCCACTCCGCCCGCGAGCGTGCCGATCGCCTCCAGCCGCTGTGTGCGCAGCAGTTGTTCCTCCATCTGCCGATGTTCGGTGACATCCTGAGCCACGCCGACGATGCGGGTGACGTGACCCGACGAATCCTTGACCGGAAAGGCCCGGTCACGAATCCACCGCACGACACCGTCAGGCCGGGTGATGCGGTAGGTTTCATTGAACTGCCCGGTGGCATGCCGCTCGCGCATGGCCTTGTCCAACTGCGCGCGGTCGTCGGGATGCACGGGCTCGGCCCAGGTGTCCGGTCGCACATGAAGGCTCTCGCGCGTGCGGCCCCAGATGCGCTCGTAGCCGGGGCTCACGTAGAGCAGTCGCCCGCCCCAGCCCTCAGTCATCCAGAAAACCTCGTTGATCGTCTCGACCACCTGGCGGAAGCGCTCCTCGCTCTCGCGGAGTGCCCGCGCCGCCTGCTCGGCGTCACGGCGCAACCGGTGCTGCTCCAGTGCGTGCTCCACCGCCGTGCCGAGCCGCGCCAGGCGGTCCTTGATGAGATAATCATCCGCACCCTGCCGCATCGCGGCCACCGCCACGTCTTCGCCGATGCTGCCCGACACGATGATGAACGGCAAATTCCGCCCGCTTTTCAGCAACAGCTCCAGCGCGCGCATCCCGTTGAAATTCGGCAGCTCAAAGTCCGACAGGATGATGTCGTACGGTCGCTCCAACTCTCGCAAAAACGCGTCCTCCGTATCCACGACGACCGCCTCGGGCGAGAAATCAGCCCGGCGCAAATGACGCAACACCAGCTCGGCGTCCTCGGGACTGTCCTCGACGATCAGGACTTTGAGTGGGCGGCTCATGGTGGTTTACTCCAGGTGGCGCGGCTGGTTCAGCAGCAGCCAGTAAAGGCCGAGATCCTGCACCGCCTTCGTGAAGCTCTCGAAGTTCACCGGCTTCACGATGTAGCTGTTCACCCCGAGTTCGTAGCTCTCGATCAGATCGCTCTGCTCGCGCGACGAGGTCAGCACCACCACGGGAATCGAGCGCGTGCGCGGGTCTGACTTGATGCGGCGCAGCACATCGAGCCCGTCCATCTTCGGCAGCTTGAGGTCAAGCAGCACGACCTTCGGCTTGTCATTGATGCTGCGCGCGGCGTGCGCGCCCTCGCAAAAAAGGAAATCCAGCGCCTCCGCGCCGTCGCGCGCCACCTCGATGCGGTTCGTGATGTTCCCTTTTCGCAACGCCCGCAGCGTCAGTTCCAGATCCTGCGGGTTGTCCTCCACCAGCAACAGTTCGATCGATGATGTTTCGTTCATGACAGTTTTTTTTGTTCAACCGTGAAATAAAAAATCGCCCCTTGGTTCTCCTGCGCCTCGGCCCAGATGCGACCACCGTGACGGTGGACGATCCGCTGCACGATGGCGAGCCCAACACCCGTGCCCTCGTAGTCCTCCGCCCGGTGCAACCGCTGGAAAACCCCGAATAGTTTCCCCGCATAGCGCATGTCGAAACCCGCGCCATTATCCCGCACGAAATACACGCAATCCGCCCCTTCGCGCTTCGTCCCGATTTCGATCACCGCCTTTTCCCGGCGACCCGAGTATTTCAGCGCGTTGGAAAGCAGGTTCATCCACACCTGCCGCAGCAACGCCGGATCACCCTGGCACGCCGGCAGGTCTTCCAGTCGCAGCTCCACCCGGGCATCGCCCGTATCGAAATGCAGATCGACCAGCGCGGTTCGCACCAGCCGCCCCATGTCCACCTGCTCCACCTGCATCGTCGCACGGCTGAGCCGGGCAAACCTCAGCAGGTCGTCGATCAACGCCCCCATCTGCTGGGCCCCTTTTCGGATCGTCGCAAGGTAGCGCCGCCCTTCGTCCGGCAGTTGCGCCCCGAAGTCCTCCAGCACGGCCTGAGAATACCCGTCCACCGTCCGCAGCGGCGCGCGCAAATCGTGCGACACCGAGTAGGAAAACGCCTCCAGCTCTTTGTTGGCCGCCTCGAGCTGCTGGTTGGCCGCCTGCATTTTTTGGGAGCTTTGGAAGATTTCCGCCTCCATCTGTTCCATCCGCACCTGAAGTGCGTCCGGTATGCTCGCCAGCCTGGACTTCTGCTTCACAAAGTCGGTCACGTTCTCGACGCGATGAATGATATACTCGATCCGCCGGTCCACGCCGAACACCGGTGAATTGATCGGGCTCCAATAATGCTCCTCAAAAACACCGTCAGGCCCGCGGACATCGTATTTCTGGATGGCCATGGTGTCGGGCGCCGCGCTCCGGCGCACCCGGTCGAAGGAGGCCTTCAGATTAGCCACCCCTGTTGCGGTCGGATCATCAGGATTGTCCGGAAACACCTCGAAAAGCCCGCGCCCGATGAGGCCCGCGCGCGTAGTCATGGTCGCCTCGGTATAGGCGTCGCTCGCGGTAACGATTTTGAGATCGGGCGTGAGCACCAGATAGAGGCCCGGCAGCGACTCGAAAAGATTCACGAAAGTGGCGCGGCTGCGCTCGAGCTCCAGGTTCGCCGCCTCCAGTTGCGCGGTGCGCTCCGCGACCCGCTGCTCCAGTTGCGTGTTTAGCTCGTGGATCTTCGCCTCCGCCCGCTTGTTTTCCGTGATGTCGAGCCGCGCCCCGATCATACGCGTCGGCCGGCCGGCGGCGTCCGTCACCAGCACGCGCCCGACAACTTGCACCCAGCGATACGAGCCGTCCGCATGCCGTATCCGCGCCTGATAAAAGTAGGGCGTGTTTGCGCCCGCCATGATCGCCTTGATTTTCGCCACCACCATCTCGCGGTCCTCCGGGTGCAGACGCTCGATCCAGACATCGCGCGAGCAAAACCCCTCGCCCGGATCATAGCCGAGCATCGTGAAATACATCTCCGTCGCATACCAGTTGTCGCTCTTGATGTCCCAGTCCCACACGCCGATCCCCGCCGCGTCCATGGCGTGCTTCAGCCGCTGCGTGAGCAGGCCCGCCTCCGCTTCCGCCCGCTTGCGGGCGGTGATGTCCAGGCCCACGCCCACCAGACACGTCTCGTCATCGAGCGTGGTTCTCAACCCCGTGAAATAATACGGCGTGGCCCGCCCGTCCTTGGAAACGAAGTCCGCCTCCACATCCGACTCCCCGGCGTCCAGCACCTCCGCAATCCGCGCCGCGACCCGCGCCTTGTCCTCGCCCGCAAAAAAATCGAGCGGGTGCATCCCCGCGATCTCGGCCGCGCTGTAACCGCTCACCTGTTCGAAATTCCTGTTCCAGCGCAGGAACCTGCCCTTCGCGTCGAAGAGGTAAAAAATCCCCGGCATGCTGTCGATCGCCGCCCCCGAAAAATTCCGCTCCCTCAGCAGCGTCCGCTCCGCCCGCTTCCGCTCGCCGATGTCGTGACATATCTTCGACGCCCCGACGATCCCGCCGCGCTCGTCCTTGAGCGGCGAGACTGTCACCGAGACGTCGATACGCCTGCCGTTCTTGTGCACGCGCACCGTTTCATAATTTCGGATGCGCTCGCCACGCCTCAGCCGGCCCAAAATTTCTTCCTCCTCCGCCAACCGGTCAGGCGGGAACAAAATCAACATCGACCGCCCGAGCACCTCCGCCTCCGCATAGCCGAACAGCGTTTCCGCCGCCGGATTCCAACTCGTGATGACGCCCTCCAGCGTCTTGCCGATGATCGCGTCGCCCGACGATTCCACGATGGAGACATAGCGGGTTCGCGCATCCTCCGATTTCCGGCGGCGCATGTCCGCATCGCGCAGTTTCCCCGCGGTGTGCCATGTCAGCACGGTGAAGATCAGCACGTTGGCCATCGCGAAAATCGTGAGGCCCACTTCCGTGCCATACCACCCCGCCTTCTGCCCCTGCAGCCGCAGCCAGCCCACCGCCACCGGCACCACCACTGCCACCGGAAACAGCCGCCGCACCAGCACCCCGCCAGCCGTGTCGCTCGCCCACAACACCATGAACCCGCCGTCCGGCCTCACGTAAAATATCCCGAGACCCAGCACCGCCAGCCCCCACGCCGTGTGCATCGCCATGCGCAGATGGAAATACTCCAGCGCCCCGCCATAGAGGTGGCGCGTGAACCCGCTCAAGCCCACGAGGATCACCAGCCCTGCCAGCCACTGCGCAAACTTGGAGAACTCCCGCCGCGCCGCCAGCCCCAGCGCGCACCCCGCCAGCAAAAAAGCCCCCGCAGTCATCGGCGCCATCTGCCCCACCGCCGTCCCGGGATCGAAGCCGAGCATATCCACGCCGCTGCTCCGGCCCAGCAGATGAAAACAAAACCTCACGCCACCGATCACCGCCACCACCACCGCCAGCCCCGTCGCCGTCGTCCGCCAACAGTCGCCCCGTTCCGGCTGGCCGGCCCCCACCCGCTCCATCGCCACCATGATCGCCAGCAACGCCGCCCCCGCCGCGCAAAACATCGCCGCCGTCAACGGCACCATCGCGCTCCAGTCCGCGCACACCCGCACCAGCAACGTGCTGCCCGTCATCCAGCCGGTCAAAACCAACACTCCCGTCAGCATGACCGCCGCCCCCGAAATCCGCGCGATCCACAACGGCCGCGCCGGCAAAAAAAGAAAGGGTCTCATGGAACGCTACACAGTTGAGTTAAAGGGTAACTCCGTCGGGGTTGCCAAGTTACTTTCGCTGGGACGACGCCTATATTCCACAAACCTCGGTCTCATGCAAGCTCGCGCACCCATGCCCGATTCACGCCTTGCTAAGCCCCCGTCCGCCCTCTGTGCTTTCCCCTTATTTACGAGCCATGACCTCCGCCGAAATCCGCCAGTCCTTCCTCGATTTCTTCGCCTCCCAAGGCCACACGATCGTCCCGTCGTCGTCGCTCCTCCCCGACTCTCCCGGACTCCTCTTCACCAACGCCGGCATGAACCAGTTCGTGCCCATCTTCCTCGGTGACAAACAGGCCGACGTCTCCAAATGGGCCGGCGCCCGCCCCGCCAAGGACACCCGCGCCGCCGACACCCAGAAATGCATCCGCGCCGGCGGCAAACACAACGACCTCGAAGACGTCGGTTACGACACCTACCACCACACCCTTTTCGAGATGCTGGGCAACTGGTCCTTCGGCGACTACTTCAAAAAAGAGTCGCTCACCTGGGGCTGGCACCTCCTCACCAAAGTCTGGGGCATCCCCGCCAAGCGCCTCTTCGCCACCGTTTACGCCCCCAAGCCCGGCGACCCCTCTGAATTCGACCACGAGGCCGCCGCCATCTGGACCGAGCTCTTCAAAGCCGAAGGCCTCGACCCCGCCCTCCACATCGTCCACGGCAACCGCAAGGACAACTTCTGGCAGATGGGTGACACCGGCCCTTGCGGCCCCTGCTCCGAAATCCATTTCAACCTGCTCCCCTCTGACGACGAAGTCGAAGGCCGCAAGGGCGTGAACAGTTCTTCGCCACGCTGCATCGAAATCTGGAACCACGTTTTCATCCAGTTCAACGCCAACGCCGACGGCACCTTCTCCCCGCTCGCCGCCAAGCACGTGGACACCGGCATGGGCTTCGAACGCGTCGCCGGCATCATGGCCACAACGAAGAACTTCACCGACTTCACCCCCGAGCCGTCCAACTACAACGCCGACGTCTTCGCCCCGCTGTTCGCCAAAGTCACCGCCCTCTCCGGCAAGACCTACACCGGCACCGTGCCGACCAAGCGCGAAGGCCTCACCGAGCAGGAAAACATCGATATCGCCTTCCGCGTCCTCGCCGACCACGCCCGCACGATCTCGTGCAGCATCGCCGACGGCATCATGCCCGGCAACGAAGGCCGCAACTACGTCATCCGCCGCATCCTCCGCCGCGGCATTCTTTATGGCACCAAGCTCGGCCTCAAAACCGGCTTCTTCGAACAACTCGTCACCCCCGTCGTCGAGAGCCTCGGTAACGTGTTCCCCGAACTCGCCGAACGCCAGGACATCATCCGCCGCGTGATCAAGAGCGAGGAGGAGAGTTTTAAGCGAAATCTAGAAACGGGCCTTGAACGGCTGGGTAGTGTATTGGAAACGAAAGCGAAATGGGTATCCTCAGCTAATGATGCGATCCTTGCTTACGAAAATGTCGCCTGGGATCAGCAATCCGTGTATAACATTCAAGCAAGTTGGGATGCAAATCGTGCAGTTGATAGAAACACAATTTTCTACGGTGATCATTTCTTATCGGCACTAGACACAGTTTTTCAGGGCAACAACAAGTCGGCCATCTTGGCTGCCAAGCTCGTGATAACTGAGCAGGACACTATCATCTCAGGAAAACTAGCATTCTACCTCTACGACACTTGCGGTTTTCCCCTCGACATGACGCAGCTCCTCGCCACCGAGCGCGGACTGACCGTGGACACCGCCGAGTTAGAGCGCCTCATGGACGAGCAGCGCAAGCGCGGCCAAGCCTCCACCAAGAAAACCATCGTCGTCGCCGCCACCGAAGGCTCCGACACCACCGAAGTCACGCCCACGATCTTCGTCGGCTACGAAAAGCTCACCGCCGAGACCACGCTCGTGGACATCGTCAAAACCGAGAAGGACACCTACCTCGTCTTCGCCGAAACCCCATTCTACGCCGAAATGGGCGGCCAGCTCGGTGACACCGGCGACGCCCTCGTTTCCGGCCACCTCGTCCACATCACCGACACCGTCAAAGACAAGTCCGGCCGCTACCTCCACAAGATCGACGGCTCGTCTTTCAACTCTCAACTCTCAGCTCTCAACTCGCGTGCGACGCTGAGCGTCGCCGCGCCCCGCCGCCGCGCGATCAACCGCCATCACACCGCGACCCACCTCCTCCACTGGGCCCTTCGCAAAGTCCTCGGCACGCACGTCCGCCAGGCCGGCTCGCTCAACGCCCCCGACCGCCTCCGCTTTGACTTCGCCCACTTCGAGGCCGTCACCCCCGCCCAGCTCCGCGAGATCGAAGGCCTCGTCAACGAGCGCATCCTCGAAAATGCCGCCGTCGCCTCCTACGAAACCGACTTCGACAAAAAGCCCGAAGGCACCCTCGCCTTCTTCGGCGAGAAATACGGCAAGACCGTCCGCGTCGTGGACACCGGCGGCTACAGCCGCGAACTCTGCGGCGGCACCCACGTCTCCACCACCGGCGAAATCGGCCTCGTCAAAATCATCAGCGAAGGAGCAGTCGCCGCCGGCACCCGCCGCCTCGAAGCCGTCGCCGGCCAGGCCGCCTACGACCACGTTTCCTCCATCGAACAACAACTCGCCGTCACCGCCGCCAAGATCGGCGTGCCCGTGAGCCAGCTCGACCTCAAGCTCGACTCCCTCCTCGCCCACAAGGCCGACGCCGACAAAAAGCTCAAAGTCTTCGAGCAACGCGCCATCGCCGCCCTCGCCACCGAACTAGCCACCAAGGCCGTTCTCAAAGACGGACTCCCCCACGTCTCCGCCGTCGTCACCGTCGAGGCGCCCGAAGCCCTCCGCGAAATCGGCTCCCAAGTGCTCGCCCGTCTCGGCGGCGAAGGCGTGGTCGTGATCGGTGCCGCCTTCGGCCCCGAGAAACTCTCCCTCGTGGCCTTCGCATCCCCCACCGCGATCAAAGCCGGCCACCAAGCAGGCAAGATCATCAGCGCGTTGACTGCCCAGCTCGGCGGCAAAGGTGGCGGCAAGCCCGACTTCGCCATGGGCGGCGGCAAAGACGTCGCCAAGCTCACCGAAGTCCTCGGCTAAAACCCTCCGCCCCGAGTTACCACTAACGGACACTAAGCATCACTAAATTTCAGAAAACAGGACTCCGTTTTCTCCGACATTAGTGTCCCTTAGTGCCCGTTAGTGGTTAAACCTCCGTCTCCGAAAATGTCCTCCGCCCTCAAGGACATGTTCGACGCCGCGCTCTACCGCACGCTCGCGTCCGAACTCTCCGCCCTCTCCCCGGCCTTCGACTCCGCCGCGTTCCTCTCGCACACGCTCACCGGCCTGTCCTCTCGCGAGCTCATGCCCCGCATGCGCCGCACCACCGAGGCCGTCGCCCTCGCGCTCCCGCTCCCCTACCGCGACCAACTCACTGTCCTCCGCGCCCTCGCCCCGCGCCTCCAATCCGGTTTCGTCGCCATCTTCCTCTCCGACTTCGTCGCCCAATACGGCCTCGACGATTTTGAAACGTCCCTCGACGCCCTCCGTTTCTTCACCCGCTTCGGCTCCTCCGAGTTCGCCATTCGTCCCTTCATCGAGCGCGACCAACCCCACACTCTTGCCGTCCTCCTCTCTTGGGCAGCTTCCGACGACGAACACGTCCGCCGCCTAGCCAGCGAAGGCTCCCGGCCACGCCTGCCGTGGGGTCGCCGCCTTACCGCGCTCGTCGCCGATCCGTCGCCCACGTTTCCCATCCTCGAAACCCTTCGCGCCGATCCTTCTCTCTACGTCCGCAAGTCCGTCGCCAACCACCTCAACGACATCGCCAAGGACCACCCCGAAACCGCCCTCGACCTCGTCTCCGCGTGGGACCGCTCCGACGCCCGCACCGCCTGGATCATCCGCCACGCCCTGCGCACGCTCATCAAACGCGGACACCCCCGCGCCCTCGCCCTCATCGGCGCAGGCACCGCCGCCAAACTCGACGTCGTCCGATTCGTCGCAGCTCCGCGCAAACTCACCCTCGGCGACACGCTCACGCTGACCGCCACGCTCACCTCGCGCGCCGCCAAAGCCCAGCGCCTCGTGATCGACTACGTCCTTCACTACGCCCGCGCCGGCAAAGTCTCCGTCAAGGTTTTCAAATGGAAAACCCTCGACCTCCTTCCGCGCTCCACGGTCACGCTCACCAAGCGCCAAGTCATCCGCGATTTCAGCACCCGCCGCCACCACGCCGGACGCCACAAAATCGAACTCCAAATCAACGGCCGCCGCCTCGCCGAAACCGCCTTCACGCTGTCGATTTAACACCACGGGCCTTTTAACCACTAAGAAGCACTAAACATCACTAACTTTCAGAAAATCGGACTCCTATTTTGTCCGACATTAGTGCCCCTTAGTGTTCTTTAGTGGTTAAAAAAAATCCGACTTCCCCGCCCCCGCTTTCTCTCCCATTCTTCTCCCATGGACCTGCGCCCCATCATCACCGAAATCGCCAGCCAGGCGGATAACTTTCTCGACGGTGTGACCGACCGCCAGCAAGCCCGCGCCGGCATCGCCGAGTTCATCACGATGGACTACCCGCAACTCAACGCCACCGACCGCAAAACCGTGAGCGACCACGTCATGGCCGTCCTCGAAGACGAAAGTTTTTTCAACGGCGGCTACGCCGGCCACTCCTTCGACGACGAAAGCGAAGCCGAGGAATGATAAGCCCCTCCGGCGTTCGCCGCCCGTTGCCGTCGGACTTCGCTACGCATTCCAGCGTGCGATCACCGGTTCGTCCCGGTTGTTATGCTCATAGCCGAGGATGCTCAGCGATGCAGGGTCCAGCAGCAAATGGCGGGCCTCCACTATCGGGAGGCCAAGCCAGCGCACCGCCAGCACGCGCCCAAAATGGCCATGCGTGAAGAGCGCGCTGTTTCCATCCGACAATCGAAGCCGGGCGATCACACGATCAGCCCGATCTGCGATTTCCGCCGGAGATTCACCACCCGGAGCCCCGGCGTTGAAAATATCCCAGCCTGGCCGCTGCTTCAGAAGATCGACTCTTTTCTGTCCTTCGTAATCACCGTAATCCCACTCGGCGAGGTCCGGGTCGATCTCGGGCACCAGTGGCAATGCGGCGAGCTCGCAGGTGCGGCGCGCGCGTTGCCGCGGACTCGTGAAGACACGCGTAAAATGAATTCCGACCAGACGCTGGCCCAGGACAAGCGCATCGGCTTCGCCTTTGGCCGTCAGGGGAATGTCGGTGCGTCCGGTATGCTGCCCCGCTAGCGACCACGCGGTCTCGCCATGACGGAACAGATAGATTTGCGGAGTCATAGTTTTAAAACGCCAGGCATTGGGCCGGAGTCAATCGCCACACCCATTTTGACGCTTATGCGTCCGTGAGCCCGAACAAAAACCAGAAATCGTTACCCTGCGTGGAAGCGGAACTCAAAAGGTATCCGGCGTTCTATTCGGGCATGAAAAGCACATCCATCGTTTTAGTTGGCGGTCTCGTGCTCGGCGGCGCGCTGGGACTTGCAACGCTTCCCGGCTGTTACGAGCAACCCTACCACCGGACGACGTATATCGATGAAGTGGGTGTGACCGATGACTATGTTTACTACCCCGGTTATGAGGTTTATTACAGCTACTCACGCCACGACTACCTCTATCGGGATGGCAATGCGTGGGTGCGCGGGCCCGCACCGCGAGGAGTGTCCGTGACTGTGCTCCGAGCGTCACCCTCGGTGCGAATGGATTTCCATGATTCACCGATGCGGCACCACGAAACCGTCGTTCACTCTTACCCGAGAAACTGGAGGCCCGGAGGCCCGGCCGCGCATGAAGAAAAACGCCACGACGAACGTTGATCCCATGGCGCCGCGTTTACACGTAAAGGTAAACGTAGAGGGCGAACGCGATGGCGATCACCCCTGCGGCGGCCGCGAGCGACCAGAGCAGGTTGCGCTGTTTAGCGGCCATCGCGAAGGTCGCGATGATCACGCCCATCTGGGCGGCGAGCATGCCGAAGAAAAAGCGCTGGCTGCGGTTGTGGTGGCGCTCGGCCGAGACGTTGCTCTTGCGCACCTGAAGTTCGTAGATGTTGGCCACTGCCTGATTGAGGCGGGCCTCGCCATCGTAACGCAGCGTATTGTAGCGGAGGCGGGCGGCGGTGAAATCGCGGCGTAACGAACTGACGGAAGCATCAGGCGCAGGCAGCAGAGCCTTCTGGCGGGCGAGCTGCTTTTCCAAGGTATCGATTGTTTGGCTGATGGGCGCAGTCGCTGCATCGGCAGCGAGCGCGTAGTTTTCCGCATTCTGGAGCGCCTCGGCCAGGGACTTCTCCGTAACCGGGACCAACAACGCCAGCACTTCGGTGTCGGGCTTGGCGGAAGCGAGCGCGGAGAGCGCCGCCTTGATCTTCGCATCTACGGCGGGAGCCGGTGCGAGCGAGGGCAGTTCGCCGGTCTTCAAAATCGCCAGCGCACGCACGCCATCCGCCGATGCGAGCACGTCCTTTGCCGAGGTTTTCGAGAGAAGTGCCGTGAGTGCGTCGCTGTCGAGCGGATGCACTTCGGTCGTGCTCTCGACCATGTCGAGGGTGTTATGCTGGAGGGCGCTGCGGAGCTTCTTGGCCTGGAAAAAACTCCACTGGTCGCCCGCCTTGGACTGCTGCTGGGCGGCGAGCGAGCGGTCGTATTGGGCGCGCGTCATCTCGCTGGAGGCGAGACCGGCGAGCATCGTGGCGATCACCGTCATGATGACCGGAGTGGCGGCGAAGAGCTTGCCCAGTTTGGTGGCGGGGAGGTCGGCCTTGAGGGCGTCCGGAATGGTGGTTTTCACAAGGAAATCGATTGTCGAAAAAGCGGTGGCAAGAGTTGGTCGCCTGTCGGACCGAGAGGCGACTCAAACAACGCGTTGAGGTCAACGCGTTCCAACGGATGCCCCTACCCTGCGAACCCGGTCACGGTGAGGCTTTGGCCGTTATCCTTGGCCCCAAGTTTCAGAATGAACGGCGCGGCGATCTTCGCCCACGCTTCGGCCTTCGGATGGCCGGCGGCTCCGTCGGCCCAGGCGAGGCGGAGCATATCAGTATCGATCACGCCGGGGTTCAACGGGATCGCCGCCATGCCTTCGGGCAATTCCTCGGCGAGCGCCTTGGTGAGACCTTCGATGGCCCACTTGCTCGCGCAGTAGGGCGCGACCTCGGGAGCGACGCTGCGGCCCCAGCCGGACGAAAGGTTTACAATCACGCCTTTTTTGGCGGCGACCATCGAAGGCATGAACTCGTGGATGACGTTCGCGACGCCGGTGATGTTGACGTTTACGAGCATCGCGAATTCTTCCGGAGGCACCTTCCAGAGCGGCGCAGGCGTGTTCATCACGGCGGCGTTGTTGATGAGCAGATCGGGAGCCTCGCCGAAGCCAAGCGTCTTGGCTGCCCAGATGCCAACCTTGGTAGGATTGGACACATCAACGACGTCGAAGCTATGAGGCGTGGAGTATTTGAAGCGGAGATCGAGGATGCCGTCGGAGCCGCGTCCGCAGCCTGCGACCGTGTGTCCGAGCCGGATAAACTCCTCCGCCAGCGCGCGACCAAGACCGCGGGTGACGCCGGTGATGACGATTTTCATGCCCCGTCCTTTCACAGAACGAGGCACGAAAGAGAACCATGAATTTCTAACGGCCTAGACGCCCTGCAAAGTCCTGAAAGCTTCCCCGGCCTGTTCGTGAATCGCATCCACATCATCCTGCGAGATCCCGACCGCCTCAATCGCCGCCGCAGGGATGACCGCGCACGGAGCCTCACCTTCCAGCTCGCAACCGGAGCTGCGCACAATGCAGTCGGCCAGATAAAGGGCGTTGGCCAGCGGAGTCGCCGGCTTGCCGCTGGAACGATCATAGCCGACCGCCTGCACCACGACCGACGGAAAGCCCCAATGGGTGAGCAACAAAGCGGCTGCCTCAGGACTGGTGATGCCAAACGTCTGTTGTTCCCAGTCGGAGATATGGCCTCCCATCGCCGGGAAACTCGCCCCCGAGCTCACGGAATCACGACCAATACGGGCCAGGAGCAACCGGCCGATCCCACGCAGGAGACCACTCGTGTAAGCGAGCCGCGCATCCAATCCGGTGTGCCGGGCGATGCTTTCGGTAGCGAGCGCCATGAAGAGATTGTTGGCGCGGAACGTTTCACCTGAGTAGCCGTAACAGGGCAGATCGGCATCGGCCAAACTCGCGTTGGCCGCGATGCCCACTAGACGGAAAACCTCCAGAAACCCGACACGTTGGAGCGCCTCGTCGATGGAGCCGAGACCGTTACCTTTGTAGGCGGCGCTGTTTGCGATCGAGATGATGCGCGTGGTGAGGGCGACGTCGCGCTTGAGCAGCTTGGAAATCTCGACGAGTCCCGCGTTCGAATCCAAAAGCAGCGTATGCAAACGCGCCATGATTTGGGGCGCGGCAGGGAGTGACTTGGCGGCGTTAAGAAGCGTAACCTCAGACAAGGGAGTAATGGTCATAGGGTGTAGTAAAACCCATTCATCGGCACATCCGGCGACCAACTCCACTCTTTGGCGTAAGTTTTTTCTGGTTTTCCAGCACCCGCTTACCCCCCAAAAACACCCATCAGGCGGCCGCTGGAATCAGCGGCTTTGGAGGCGGAACTTGCTGAGGCCGGCCTTGCGGCAGGCGTCCATGACGAAAGTGAGTTTTTTGAGCTCTGTATTTTCGTCGGCACGGATGAGGACGGGGACGCTTTTATCGACCCGGCTTTGGGCCTGAAGCGCTTCCGCAAGCTGGGTTTCGGTGGCGATCACGCCGTTGAAGGAGAATTCCCCTTTTTTATCGATGCCGATGGTCACGGTCTGGGCGAGGTCGTTTTTCCCGGCAGTTTCAACCTTGGGCAACGTGAGGTTGAGCGTGGTCGCCGTGCGAAACTGCATCGTGACGAACGCGAAAAACACGATCATCACGAGCACGTCGATGAGCGGCACGAGGTTCAGCTCGGGACGCTTGCGACGGCGTTGGTAGAGTCCGCTCATGGTTGGTCTTACTTCGCGGAACTGCGGGCGAGGATGCGCTCGAGTAACACGTCGAGTTGGGCGGCAAATTTTTCGACGCGGCGCTGGAGGATGCCGCCGCCGACCAGGGCAGGCACGGCGATGATCAGGCCGAGCACGGTGGCCGAGAGCGCGAGCGAGACGCCGCTGGTGAACTTGGCGGGATCGGGCAGGCCGTTGTCGCCGGTGACGCTGGAGAACACGCGGATGAGCGACCACACGGTGCCGGTGAGACCAATGAGCGGCGCGCCGGCGTAGATGACGTCGAGGTAAGGAATGCCGCGCTCCATGCGCACGATTTCGAGGCGGGCGAAGGCTTTTACGGCGTCAGGATCGTTCGGGTGTTGCTCGGAAAAAGCCACCACGCGCGCGAGCACGGAAAACTGGCCGCCGGAGACGGGTTTTCCCGCAACGATCGCTTCCACGAGATCGTCAGGCAGAATGGCGGATTTACGCAGCGCGTAGGAACGTTCGACGAGGATGAAGACCAGCGCGATCGAGCAGATCGCGAGCGGATAGATCAAGAGGTCGGCGCCTTTAAAGATATCGATGGCTGCAAGAAACATAGAAAATGGTGGTGCTGCTATGACGCCAATGGCCGGTGAATGTTCACAAAAAACCGGCAGGCCTGAAAAAGACCTGCCGGTGAGTGTTTGGCAACTCTTAGGCCGCGAGGTAAGGCAGCGTGGCGGCCGTCTTGAGGACGTCGGCCTTGCCGTCGATGAGTTCGCCGATGGCGTCCCAGCGGCCGTTGACGAGGGCATCGCGGGCGGATTCGCGCTGCTCGATCTTCACGGTCTGTCCGGCGAAGCGGGCTTCCAGCTTCACGAGGTCGATGGTGACGTCGATCTGCGGGTTGGCCTCCACGGCGGCGGCGATCTTGGCGATGTCTTCACGGGCGGCGGTCACGCAGGGAATGCCGAGCGTGGTGCTGTTGCCGAAGAAGATCTCGGCGAAGTTTTCGGCGATGACGGCCTTGAAGCCGTATTTGGCGATGGCTTGCGGAGCGTGCTCGCGAGAGGAGCCGCAGCCGAAATTGGCGCCGGAGAGGAGGATGGTCGCCTGCTTGAAACGGGCTTCGTTCAGCGGGTGCGGTTTTTCGGTGCCGTCGAGGTTCTTGCGAACGTCGTTGAAGAGGAATTCGCCGAGACCGTCGAAGGTGACGCACTTCATGAAGCGCGCGGGGATGATGCGGTCGGTGTCGATGTCGTTGCCGGGGACGTTGACGGCGCGGCCGGTGACGGAGGTGATTTTTGCGAGAGCCATGTTGTTTAAAAGTAGTGAGTAGCGGGTAGTGGGTAGCGACTAGGTTCGGAAGCGGCGCGGGCGTGATGCTCGCTACTCGCTACCCACTACTCGCTACTTTGTTATCAGTTGTTCGCGAAGGCGAAGACCTCGCGGGCGTCGGAGACCACGCCGGTGACGGCGGCGGCGGCGACCATGACCGGGCTCATCAACACGGTGCGACCGGTGGTGGAACCCTGGCGGCCCTTGAAGTTGCGGTTGGAGGACGAGGCGCAGAGCTGGTCGCCGATGAGCTTGTCGGGATTCATCGCGAGACACATGGAGCACCCGGCGGCGCGCCATTCGAAGCCAGCCTCGATGAGAACCTTGTCGATGCCTTCCTTTTCACACTGAAGACCGACGATCTGCGAGCCGGGGACGGCGATGGCTTTCACGCCGGCGGCGACCTTGTGGCCCTTGATGTATTTGGCGACTTCG
>JAHFTG010000128.1 GCA_023269455.1 Opitutaceae bacterium
GGTGGCTTGCGTGGCGGGCGAGTGGAAGCAGGCGCGGAAGGGCGCGAGCGAGGCCGAGGCGCGGGCGGCGCGGTTTGAGTTTTTCGGGCGCGAACTTTCGAGGCGGCGCATCAAGGCGCTTTGGCTGGGGCATCAGCAGGACGACATCGCGGAGACGGCGTTGATGCGGCTCGCACGCGGCAGCGGCACGGCAGGGTTGGCGGCCCCGCGGCCCGTGCAAACGATGCCCGAGGGCCGTGTTCATCTGCGACCGCTGCTCACGTTGAAAAAAAGGGAAATCATCCAGGCCTTGACGGCGGGCGGCGCGATGTGGCGCGAGGATGCGAGCAACGAAACGGAGGACTACTTTCGCAACCGTATCCGTCATGAGGTGTTGCCGGCGTGGACGGTGGTGGCGGGCGACCGGGATGCGTTGGCGGGCGCGGCGTTGTCGCGCGAACTGTTGGAGGAGGACGATGTTGCGCTGGAGGCGTGGTTGGACGCGCTCGCTCCGTTGGGCGCGGACGGACGGCTCGATGTGAAGGCGTTGGCAGGCAAACCTCGCGGCATCGTGCGGCGCGCGCTCTATCGCTGGCTGGGCGTGCAGGCCGACACGGGCGATCTTTCGCGGCAGGGATTCACGCTGCTGCTGGCGGCGGTGGAAGCGGGGAAGGCGACGCGTTTTAGCCTGGGAAGGAGTGGGTTTGCGGTGATTCGCAAGGGCCAGTTGCTCTTTGAGAAAGCCCCGCGCAAGCCTTTGGCGGGCGACCGGAAATAATGGGTCCGGGCCAATTGACTTATAACCGGGAACCTCCACGGTCTTTGTTAAGTCTTAATCGTATAATGCCTGATCCTAAAAACGATAGTAAACGCCGTCCGCTCAAGAGTCTTCCGCCTGACCGTTTCCCGCTGAAGGTGGCCTTGATCTGGCTGTCCATCGTCCTCGCTCTGGTTGCGATCTATTCGCTGAGCCCGAGTCACGGGGTGCCTGTCGCCAACCTCAAAATCCAAGAGGTTATGGAATACGCCGATGCAGGCAAAGTGGATTCCGGCATCATCCGCCATGACGGTTCTTATGGACCGGAGGGCGCGGTGCTCACGGGTAAACTCAAGGAAGCCTCGCTCGAAATAGATGGTGCGAAGACCGCGCAATTCCGCGCCTCGGGCAGCCTTACTCAGGACGGTCTGCAACGCTTGCAGAAGACGAAGCTCTTCGAGGAGCCGCCGATCAGCAGCATGTGGGGCCAGATCGCCTCGCAGATTCTCCCGATCATTCTTGTGATCAGCCTGCTGTATTTCCTGTTTGTGCGTCAGCTCCGCCAGGCGGGCCGGGGCGCGCTGAACTTCGGCAAGAGCAAGGCCAAGCTGCTGGCCCGCGACCGCGACAAGATTACCTTTTCGGAAGTCGCCGGCTGCGACGAGGCCAAGGAAGAAATCGCCGAGGTCGTCGAATTCCTCAAGGACCCGAAAAAATTCCAAAAAATGGGCGGCAAGATTCCGAAGGGGCTTCTGCTCGTCGGTCCTCCCGGCACGGGCAAGACCCTTCTCGCCAAGGCCGTGGCGGGCGAGGCCGAGGTGCCCTTTTTCAGTATCTCCGGCTCTGATTTCGTCGAAATGTTCGTCGGGGTCGGCGCAAGCCGCGTGCGTGATATGTTTGAGCAGGGCCGCAAGAATGCGCCCTGCATCATCTTCATCGACGAGATCGATGCGGTCGGTCGTCAGCGCGGCGCCGGTCTCGGCGGTGGCAACGACGAACGCGAACAGACGCTTAATTCCATGCTCGTCGAGATGGACGGCTTCGACACCACCGAAGGCGTGATCATCATCGCGGCGACCAACCGCCCCGACGTGCTCGACCAAGCTCTCCTGCGCCCGGGCCGTTTTGACCGCCAGGTGTATGTCGATCTGCCCGACATCGTGGGCCGTGAGCAAATCCTCCGGGTTCACGCCCGCAAGATCACCATGGCCGAGGACGTTAATCTCAACGTCATCGCCCGTGGCACGCCGGGACTTTCCGGCGCCGATCTGGCCAACTTGCTCAATGAGTCGGCGTTGCTCGCCGCACGTCGTAACAAGAAAAAAGTCGAGATGATCGACGTCGATGACGCCCGCGAAAAAGTCCAGTTTGGCCGCGAGCGCCGCCGGGTGATGGATGACGGCGAGAAGAAGCTCACCGCTTATCACGAGGCGGGCCATGCGCTCGTCACGGCGGTGCTTGATGACGGTCTGTTGCCGGTCCACAAGGTCACGATCATCCCGCGCGGCGGCAGCCTCGGCAGCACGATGTATATCCCGAGCAAGGACATCCTCACCCAGGAAAAAAAGCGCCTCGAAATCCGCATCGCCATCGGCTGCGCCGGGCGCATCGCGGAAGAACTCGTGTTGCACGACATCTCCAATGGCGCCTCGGGCGACATCAAACAGGTCACGCGGATCGCCCGCCACATGGTGTGCGACTGGGGCATGAGCCCGCTCGGCATGATCGCCTATGGCGAGAGCAACGACACCGTATTCCTCGGTCGCGAGATCACCCGCAGCCAGCCGTATTCGGAAGAAACTGCACGCAAGATCGACGCCGAGGTCTTCCGTATCGTGGACGCCCAATACCTGCGCGCGACCGAGATCATCAAGACGCACCGCGCCGCGCTTGATGCCGTGGCCGCCGCGTTGCTCGAGCACGAGACCATCGAGGGCAAACACGTCTTGGAGATCTTGAATACCGGTGCCATCAGCTCGCCGGTCATCCGTGAGATTCCACCCGCGCTGCCGAAGGTCGATGACAAGGCGGCCAAGAAACCAGTTGAAAAAGAAAGCTCCGATGGCTTGGGCGGCGCGCATGCGCCTTCGCCCTCGCCAGCCTGAGGCGAGATCGAAATCCACAAAAGCGCAGGGGGATGACCTCTGCGCTTTTTTTGTCGAAACCAGCTTCCTTTTCCCAATTTTCCGACGTCATGGCCTTTTCTCAGATTTCGTTTTCATCGCTCGGTGATCGTGCCAAGCCGCCGACCATCGCACGGTTGATGGCCCTGATGCTGGAGAACCCCGGTCTGCTTTCACTGGCGGCAGGGTTTACGGACAATCAAACATTGCCGGTGGCGGCGGTGAAGGCGGCGGTGGATGCGCTCGCCGCCCAATCGGGTGAACCTCAATATCTGCAATATGGCACCAATCAGGGCCGCCTTGGGTTGCGTTCACTGCTCGCGGACCGGCTGCTGAATCAGGAGCCGACTTTGCGGGCTGATGCTGATCGCATAAAGGAGAGTTTTTTTATCACCAACGGTTCCCAGCAGGCGCTCTATCTGGCGATGCAGGTGTTGTGTGATCCGGGCGACATCGTGTTGGTGGATCGGCCAAGTTACTTTGTGTTTTTGGAGATGCTGACAGGGCTGGGCGTGCAGGCGCGTTCGCTTCCTTTGGATGCCGCCGGGCGCATCGACGGACCGGCGTTGCGCGCGCTGCTGGCGGCCATGCGGGCGCGAGGTGAACTGTCACGGTTGAAGGCGGTTTATTTCGTGAGTTATTTTTCCAATCCGTCGGCGCGCAGTCTCGACGAAGCCGAGAAAAACGCGGTCGCCGAGGCGCTGACCGCCGAGGGCGCGGTGGTGCCGGTGGTCGAGGACGCGGCCTACCGTGAGCTGTATTATGAGAGCCCCAATGCGGCGCGCAGTGTGTTGAGTCTGCCCGCATGGGAGGCTTTCCCTCGGTTGTATCTTTCGACGCTGACGAAGCCGTTTGCGAGTGGACTGAAGGTCGGCTACGGCACCTGCACGGACGCGGGTTTGCTGGCGAAGATGATGCATGTAAGAGGGCATCACGACTTCGGGACCGCGAATTTCACACAGGCGATTCTTGAGCAAGTGTTGGCGGACGGTGGCTTGGACCGTCAGCTCGCGGTGATTCGTCCGGCTTACTTGCGGAAGATGCGGGCGCTGCACGCGGCGTTGACCGAGGCCGGTCTGCCGGAGCTGGGCTGGCGCTGGCAAGTGCCGGAGGGTGGCCTGTATCTCTGGTTGGAGGCGCCGCCGGCGTTCGACACGGGGGTGGATTCGGCTTTCTGCCGGGCGTGCGTCGAGGCGGGCGTGCTTTATGTGCCTGGCGAACTGTGCTTCGGAGACGATGCGCCGCGGAATTTTGTGCGCCTTAGTTTTGGGGTGTTGAGCGAAAAAGACTTGGCGGAGGCGGGGCGGCGTTTCGCAGCGGTGGCGCGTCGGCTGGCCTGAATTTCCGACATAGTCAAAATCCGCCTTGGATTCGGGTGTTAACGGCGACAACTTAACCTCTCTTTAATTATGAAAATCTGTTGTATCGGCGCTGGTTACGTGGGCGGGCCAACCATGGCGATGATCGCTTTCAAGGCTCCCGATATCCAAGTGACGGTCGTTGATATGAACGCTGCGCGCATCGCGGCGTGGAATTCCGATACGTTGCCCATCTACGAGCCGGGACTCGACGAGGTCGTGAAGCAGGCGCGCGGACGGAATCTATTCTTCTCCACGGCGGTGAAGGAGAACATCGCGGCGGCGGACATCATTTTTGTGTCGGTGAACACTCCCACCAAGACCTACGGCGTGGGCGCGGGGCGCGCGGCCGATCTGCGCTACATCGAGTCGGTGGCGCGCACCATCGCCGAGGTGGCGACGACGCCGAAGATCATCGTGGAAAAATCCACCATTCCGGTGAAGACCGCCGAGACGATCCAGCAGATCCTCGCGGCGAACACGTCGGGCGCGACGTTTCAGGTGCTTTCGAATCCCGAGTTTCTGGCGGAGGGAACGGCAGTGCAGGACTTGATCAGTCCGGACCGCGTGCTTATCGGCGGCGAACGCACGCCCGAGGGCGCGAAGGCGGTGGAGACGCTGGTGAGTGTTTACGCACGCTGGGTGCCGCGCGAGCGTATCATCACGACCAACCTGTGGTCGTCGGAACTGTCGAAGCTGGTGGCCAACGCGTTTCTCGCGCAGCGCATTTCCTCGATCAATGCGATCTCGGCTTTGTGCGAGGCGACCGGCGCAGATGTGGATGAAGTGGCCAACGCCATCGGCAAGGATTCACGCATCGGGCCCAAGTTTTTGAAGGCTTCGGTGGGCTTCGGCGGCTCGTGTTTCCAGAAGGATATTCTTAATCTTTCCTACCTGTGCGAGAGTTTCGGACTGAACGAAGTGGCGTCTTACTGGGCGAGCGTCGTCAAAATGAACGACTACCAGAAGCAGCGTTTCTCGGCCAAAATCGTCAAGACGCTGTTCAATTCCGTGGCGGATAAACGCATCGCGGTGCTGGGTTTTGCCTTCAAGAAGGACACGGACGACACGCGTGAATCGGCTGCGATCAACATCGTGCGCGATCTGCTGGCCGAGCAGGCCAACGTGGTCGTCTATGATCCCAAGGTGTCAGGGGCGGAAATCGTTTCCGACGTGCTGGGCAAGGGGCAGACGAATCCGCGTCTGACAGTCGCGGCGAGCGCCTATGAGGCGGCGAAGGGCGCGCATGCGATCGCCATCGTGACGGAGTGGGATGAGTTCAAGACGCTCGACTACGCGAAGATTTTCGAGGGCATGCAGAAGCCGGCTTTCGTGTTCGACGGGCGCAATATCGTCGATCTGGCGAAGCTTCGCGAAGTGGGTTTCCGCGCCTTCGGGATCGGACGGTGATTCGTCCTCAAGCCCGCAGCGCGCGACGGCGGCGGAGCCAGGCGACGAATGCGACGCTCGACCCCATGAGCAGCACGCCGTAGGTGGCGGGCTCGGGGACGGGCGAATTCGGAGTGATCGTGCCGCTGCCAGGGGTGTAGGTGCCGGTGGTGCCGGTGTCGGCGTAGTAGATTTGGACGGCTTGGCTGCTGGCGTTGCTGCTCGAAGTGAAGGTGTCCACGGCGCTGTTCCAATTCACGATGGTGAGCAGGGCGTTGTTCGTGACGGTGATCGAGTTGATGGCGAGGGTCGATCCGCTGCCGCCGAAGTCGATGACCGAGTCGCCGGTGATGACGAGATTGGTGAACGTCTGCGTGGTGTTATCCACGAGGAGGGTGCTTCCGGCATTGAGGGTGACGGTTTGCCAGGAGGGAACCTGATTATTGGCCCCGAATTTAACGGTGCCGCCGCTGTTTACAGTGAGGGTGCCGTTGATGGCGGCGCCGCCGCTTTGGTTCATCAGGAGCGTGCCGCTGTTGACCACGGTGCTGGTGATGTTTTTGGACCCGGTGCCGCTGAGGGTGGTGGTGCCGGTGCCGTTGAGCGTGAGGGAGGCGCCGCTGATGGAGCCCGCGAAGTTAATGTTGCCGCTGCTGGTGATGTTGATGCCGCCGCTGGCGCCCACCGCATTGTTGAAGGTGGCGTTGGCGGTGCCGCTGATGTTGATGCC
>JAHFTG010000014.1 GCA_023269455.1 Opitutaceae bacterium
CCGGCCGGCGAGCGCGGCCAAGGTGCGGCCGTTCATCCGCGACTATGCGCTCGATATCGGGGAGTTCGCACGTGCGCCGGCTGAGTTTAAAACCTTCAACGAATTTTTCTACCGCACGTTGAAGAAGGAAGCGCGTCCCATCGCGGCGGGCGAGGACGTGGCGGTGTTCGCGGCGGATGGGCGTCATCTGGCGTTTCCCGATGTGGATGCGGCGGACGGCTTTTATGTGAAGGGCTCCAAGTTCACGTTGGCCGAGTTGTTCGGAGACGAGGCGTTGGCGCGCGAGTTTGCCGGTGGCGCGATGGTGATCTCTCGGTTGTGTCCGGTGGATTATCACCGGTTTCATTTTCCCGTGGCGGGGGTGCCCGGCGTGCCGCGATTGATCAATGGGTATTTGTATTCGGTGAGCCCGATCGCACTGCGGCGTGATGTGCGCTACCTCGTGCAAAACAAGCGCGTGCTTACGTTGATCGAGGGGACGCGTTTCGGGCGGGTGGCGATGTTTGCGGTCGGCGCGACGTGCGTGGGCACGATCAAAAACACGTTCACCGCAGGTCAGTCGGTGGAGAAGGGCGCGGAGAAAGGTTTTTTCACTTTCGGCGGCTCGTGCGTGATCACGGTTTTCCAAAAGGGGCGTATTCGCCTCGCGGATGATTTGGTGGCGCAGAGCGCGCAACAGATCGAGACCTACGCCAGGATGGGCGACCGGCTGGGCGTGGCGCCCTGATGCCTTCGGTCTTGCCAGAGTGAAGCGGGAAACCGCACTCTGCGTGGGCAGATACATCCGTGCCCGGGTGGTGGAATGGCAGACACGAAGGTCTTAGAAGCCTTTGCCGTAAGGTGTGCAGGTTCGAGTCCTGTCCCGGGCACCATAACTTTGCCAAAGATTCGTGTGATAGGCCGGTCTTCCTCTTTCCATCCATGCCCAACGTCAAAAAACTTCTTCACACCCGGATGCGGGTGAACGATGTCGAGCGCACGGTTAAGTTTTACGAGGAGGCGCTTGGGCTCACGGTGTCGCGCCGGCATACCTCGCCGCGCGGCGCGCAGCTCGTGTTTCTCGCCACGCCGAACAGCGAGGAGGAGATCGAAATCTGCCAGATGCCGCCCGGAGCGACGCCGGTGCAAGTGCAGGCTGATCTCATGCACCTGGCGTTCGAGGTCGATGACCTGAATGCGTTCGCGGCGGAGGCCAAGGCCAAGGGCTATCCATTGAGCGACGGGCCGACGAAGTCGGGGAGCGGCTGGATCGCGTTTATCGACGCACCCGAGGGCTACGAGGTGGAGTTGATCGAGCGTTCGCGTTGAGCGGCGGCGCGTTCGTAGGCGAAGAGGTATTGCTGGGCGAGGCCGGCATACGCGCCGAAATGAGTGCGGCCAAAATGGGCGATCTGCGCGGGTGTCCAGCCGTCGAGGCCGTAGCGGCGGGCCATGGCTTTGATGATCCACGTGTCCACGGGGAAGGCTTCGAGCCGGCCCGCACCGAAGAGAAGGACGCAGTCGGCAACTTTTTCGCCGACGCCGGGGAGTTCGCAGAGGCGGATTTTGGCGACGGCGTAGGGTGCGACTTCGGTTTCTTCGAGCCAGCCGGGGCGGGCGGCGAGGAATCGCGCGGTCTGATGGATGTAGCGTGCGCGGAATCCGAGAAGGCAGGCGCGAAGGTCAGTTTCTGGAATCGCGGCGATTTCCGCCCAAGTCGGCAGGCGGCGGTGCGAATCGTTTAGGTGGGCGCCGTGGCGTTCGGCGAGCAGGGCGATCATCTGTTTGATCTGCACGATCTGTTTCGTGGCGCTGCAGAGGAAGCCGAGGAGGGTTTCGCCGAAGGGCTGGCGGAGGATCGTGAGGCCGGGGAAGGCGGCCAGACAGCGGGCGAGATGTGGATCGCTGCGCCAGGGGAGCGCGTCGAGCGCGGCGCGGGTGTCGTGGCCGAAGAGATACGCGGGCAACTCGGTCGAAACACGGGTGGCGAGCGGCGTCGGCGCAGACCAGTGGAGGATGCCGGTGGGGCTGAGCTGGAGTCGGACGATGCAGATGCTCCAGATGCCGAGCCAGGTGCCGTCGGGCTGGAGTTGCCAGCGGAAGGCTTGGCCGCCGTCGATGAGTTCGGCGAACGTGGCGGGGTTCAGCACCGGCGCGCCGGGCACCGGTTTCCAATCACTCCAGGATGAGGCGGACGGCATGGGCCGTCAGCAGAGCGCGGCGCGGGGGATCACGCCAGCACTTTGGCGCCGGCGGTGGGATACTCGACGAAGGTGACTTGAATCGCCTGATGGATGTCGGAGATTTTATTCTGCACATCGTCCAGGAACTCGTGGAGGCCGTCGGCGATGACGGCGGGGATGTCGATCATCTCCAGTTCGGCGGCCAAGTTGGTCACGAGTTTGCAGGCGGCGTTGCCATCGAGGTGGGGCGCGTCGGCGGTGATCTGCGCGAGAGCCTGGCCGGCGGAGTTGACTGAGAAAAGAATGCTGCGGGGGAACTCGTCGTCGCGGAGCAGGTAATCGACTACGCGGTCCAGGTTGAGCTGTCCGCGGCGGCTGCGGCGGAAGGCTTCGAAGCCGGAGCAGGAGCGGAGGACAGAGGCCCACTGGATCATGTCGAGGGCGGACCCGACGGCGTGAATGTCGGGCAGGAGCATGTAATACTTCACGTCGAGGATGCGCGAGGTGTTGTCGGCGCGTTCGAGGTAGCGGCCGAGCTGGAAAAACCACCACAGGCCGGTGCGCGGGACCATGGAATCGGCCACGCCGTAGAAGAGCTGAATCTGGGCCTTGATGCGGCTGAGGTATTCGATGGAGCCGATCTGGGCGTAGCGGGAGTAGTCGTCGCTTTTGAGCTTCAGGTAAAAGGTGTTGAGCGTCTCCCAGACTTCGCTGGAGAGCTGGTCGCGGATGCAGCGCGCGTTTTCACGGGCGAAGGCGACGCAGGACATGAGCGAGCTGGGGTTTTTGCGGTCGAAGAGCATGAACTCGATGACGGCGCGCTCGGTGACGGCGACGTCCTTGCCGTGGAGTTCGAAGAATTTTTCGTTATCGCCGGTGACATAGACGAGGGGCTCCCAGGATTTGGGGTCGTCGGCGGCTTGGCGGGACTGGAGGTCGATGACGAGCTGTGCGTTCACATCGACGATGCGAGCGGTGTTTTCGGCGCGCTCAAGGTAGCGGGCCATCCAGTAAACGAGATTAGCGACTCTAGAGAGCATGGTTAGACGATGATTTTTTCTGGCACCGGCACGGGTGGGTTGGTGACGTCGTCGTTGAGGACCCAGGTGTCTTTTGAGCCGCCGCCTTGGGAGGAATTGACGACGAGGGAGCCTTTGCGCAACGCGACGCGGGTGAGGCCGCCGGGGGCGATCTTGATGGTCTCGCCGTTCAAAATGTAAGGACGCAAATCGATGTGGCGGCCTTCGATGGCGGTGTTGTCGCACACGCTGGGGCCGCGCGAGAGACCGATGGTGGGCTGGGCGATAAAGTTGCGCGGGTTGGCGATGATCTTGGCGCGGAACTCTTCGATCTGCGCCTGCGTCGAGTGCGGGCCGACCAGCATGCCGTAGCCGCCGGCTTCGTTGACGCTTTTGACGACAAGCTTGGGGAGGTTTTCCAAGATATACTTCATGTCGGTCTCGTTGCCCGACAGGTAGGTGTCGATGTTGGTGAGGATCGGGTCCTGACCCAGGTAGAACTTGATGATCTTCGGGACGTAGTAGTAGAGCGCCTTGTCGTCGGCGACGCCGGTGCCGATGGGATTGCAGAGGGCGACGTTGCCTTTGCGGTAGGCGTTGACGAGGCCGGGGACGCCGAGGAGCGAGTCTTTGCGGAAGACGGTGGGATCGAGGAAGCTGTCGTCGATGCGACGGTAGATGACGTGGACAGGGGCGAGACCGTCGGTGCGGCGCATGTAAACCTTGTCGTTTTCGACGACGAGGTCGCTGCCTTCGACGATTTCGATGCCCATCTGGCGGGCGAGAAAACTGTGCTCGAAATAGGCGGAATTATAGACGCCCGGCGTGAGCAGGACGACGGTGGGCTCGGGGACGTGCTGGGGGGCGAGGTGGAGGAGGAGGTTGAGGAGATCGTTGGTGTAGTTCTCGATGGGGCGCACGCGGTAGTCGCGGAGCATGTTGGGAAACACACGCTTCATGACCTGGCGGTTTTCGAGCATGTAGCTGACGCCGGACGGGGTGCGGAGGTTGTCCTCAAGCACTCGGTAGTTGCCCTCTTCGTCGCGGATGAGATCCGAGCCGTTGATGTGGACGTAGAGGTCGCGGGCGATCTTGCAGCCGAGCATTTCGGGGCGGAAGTCCTTGGAGGTCTCGACCATCTCGCGGGGCACGATGCCTTCCTTGAGGATGCGTTGCTCGGTGTAGATGTCCTTCAGGAACAGGTTCAGCGCGGTCATGCGCTGGATGAGACCGCGTTCGAGGTGGGCCCATTCGTGCGCGGGGATGATGCGCGGGATCAGGTCGAAGGGGAAAATCTTCTCGGTGCCGGCGGTGTCGGAATAGACGGTGAACGTGACGCCGCGGTCGATGAACGTCTGGTCGGCGGTGCGCTGGCGGTCGAGCAGGTCGCCCATGTTTTCCATGCGGCCGAAGCGCTCGTAGAGACGGCGGTAGTGGGGACGCGGTTTTCCGGGGGCGGAAAACATCTCGTCATAAAAGCGGCCGTGTTCGTAGTTCGCGAATAGATCGGGCATGAGAGGGAAGGCGGGTGGTTACTTCACCGCGACGGCGGGACCGGGCGGTTTGGACCAGAGAAAGCTCTGTTCGGTGGCGAGTTCTTTGCCGTCGGCGGAGAGAAAGCGGAGTTTCCAAGCAACCGGAACGGCCTTGGCGTCGGACCAGTCGGTGCCGGTGAGGCCGAGCTTGATTACCTGGCTGCCGATCTTGGGCAGGGAAACGGCGAAGCTGTCGGTGCGGGGCTCGGGATTCGTGGGGGTGATGACCTGCGACTCGATCCAGGCGATCTCGATGGGCGCGGTGGTTTTGACGCGAACGAGGAAATAGTAGCCGTCGCGGCGGGCGGGCTGGGTGCGGAGGACGGTGGCGCCGCCGGTGTTTTCCTTGTTGTTAAAATATTCCGAGATGCGGACGAAAGAGTCGGCCGAATGATAGTCGGGCATGACGCGCACGATCTTAAGGTCGGCGGCGAAAACCGAGGTGGCGCCGAGGGCGAGGGTAAGGAGGAGGGAGGCGATGGGACGCATGCAGAAGGGCTTACGCGGCCATCCGGCGCAGCACAAGGCAAGTCGCAGATTGTGTGCCAAGGTGTGAGTTTGATTCATGTGAACTTAAATGGGTTTTATGGTTCCAGGTGAACGGTTTGATAGCGGTGAACCCCGAGGAGGGCGGGCGTCCAGCCCTTCACCTCGGGGCGAATCAGGTAGGTGCGCGCGCCGTGGAAAATCGGGGCGATGGGGGCGTCGTCGAGCAAGAGGGCCTCGGCTTGCTGGAGAAGGGCGAAGCGGCGGGGGGTGTCTTGTTCGTTGGCGGCTTCGGCGACGAGGCGGTCGTAGGCGGGGTTTTTCCAGCCGGTGTTGTTGTTGCCACCGGCGGAGACGAAGAGATCGGTGAACGTGGTCGGGTCATTGTAGTCGCCGACCCAGCGGGAGCGCAACGTGTCGAAGGAGAGCGACTGCATGCTGTCAATATAGACGCGGTATTCCTCGGTGGTGAGGGCGACGTCGATGCCGAGTTCGCGGTGCCACATCTGCTGGATGGCCTCGAAGATCTTCGTGTTGACGGGGTCGGCGTTCATTTTGACTTCGACCTTGGGGAAGCCTTTGCCTCCCGGGTAGCCGGCTTCGGCGAGGAGGCGGCGGGCGGCGTCGAAATCCGTGGGCGTGCGCGCGGTCGAGGTGTAGCCGGCGGTGTCGGGCGGGACGAGGCTGTAGGCGGGCAGGCGGCTGCCACGCATGACGGAGCGGGCGAGGGCGTCGCGGTCGATGGCGCGGGCGAGGGCCTGGCGGACGCGTTTGTCGGTGAAGGGCGCGCGGGTGACGTTGAAGCGCAGGAAAAACGATTCGAGGAACGCGTCCACGCGGAGTTCGCCGGGAGCTTCGCGCCGCCACGCATCGAGGCGGTCGGGCAACACGTCGTAGGTGATGTGCACCTGGCCTGCGCGGAAGTTGTTTTCGTCCACCGTGAGATCGGCCACAGGATAGAAGATCACGTGGTCGAGCTGGTTTTGAGCGGCACCGTAGTAACGGGGGTTTTTCTTCACGACGATGCGCTGGTCGGGCGACCATTCTTCGAGGGTGAAAGGGCCGTTGCCCACGAAGTTTTCGGGGCGCGTCCAACGCGTGCCGCGTTCGTGGACCTTGCCGAATTTCAAGATCGTGAGCGGGTGCACGGGGAACCACGCCTGATGCGCGGCGAGCGAGAGAAAGTAGGGCGTGGGGCGCTCCAGCGTGAGTTGCAGGGTGCGCGCGTCGAGGGCCTTGGCGCCGAGCAGGGAGGCGTCGGTGAGCTTGCCGTTGTTGTAGGCTTCGGCGTTTTTAAGCGCGAAGAGCATGTAGGCGTATTCGGAGGCGAATTGCGGCGAGAGGATGCGCTCAAAGGAGAACACGAAGTCCTGCGCGGTGAGCGGGTCGCCGTTGGACCACGTCGCGTCGGGACGCAGGTGAAACGTGTAAACGAGTCCGTCGGCCGAGAGATCCCAGCTCGCGGCCATGCCGGGGAGCGGCTTCGAGGTGGCTTCGTCGATCACGGTGAGGCCTTCGAAGAGGGCGACGAGGATGTTGTAATCGGTGTAGGCGACGGTGACGTGCGGGTCGAGGTCGCGGGGCTCGGCGCCGTTGCCGAGGAGCAGCGTGTGCGTGCGCACGCCGGCGTCGGCGGGCGTCCCTCGCTTGTGGCAACCGGCGGTGATCAACAAGACGGCGGCCACGAAGGCCGTAAAAAAGCGGAGCGGCATGACGGGCGCGAGCCAAGCCGTCGTGCGCACGCGGGGCAAGGCCGGTCGCGGACGGGCGCTATTTCGTTGCCAGCGGAGCGGGGCGCGCGTTTGAACACCGTCCAAGTATGCAATGGTATTACGCGATCAACGGGCAGCGCCAAGGACCGGTCAACCAAGCTGAATTCGAGCGCTTGGTGCGGGCGGGCACGATCACCCGCGAGACGCTCGTGTGGCGCAAGCCGATGACCGGCTGGCAGTCGCTGGCCGAGGTGCTTGCAACTGATCCGAGTGCGGTCGCGGTGTCAGGGGCTGAGGTGCCGCCGTTGCCCGCAGAGAACGGAGCCGGCCACGATGCTGCGGGTGCGTTTTCGACAGCGGCGGCGACAGGGATAGCGGGGGCGGAGCCGGTGGCTTACGGAGGATTCTGGCGGCGGGTGGCGGCGCGCTTGATCGACAGTGTGATCCTCTGGCTGGCCGGACAGATCGTGGTGGGCGTGGTGGGCGCCTTTTTCTTTCACGACACGATGGCGATGCTCGAAAAATTGAAGGGCCATAACCCGACGCCCGAGCAGGCCATGTCGATGCTGCCTTTCATCGCGGCGGCTCTTTTGATCAGCCTGGGCATGGGCATCCTTTACGACTGCTTTTTCCTGCGGAAATACTCCGCGACGCCCGGCAAAAAAGCGATGGGCCTCGCGATCCGCCGGGCGGATGGTTCGCCGCTTTCCATCGGGCGGATCATCGCGCGTTACTTCGCTCTGATTCTAAACGGCTTCACCCTCGGTCTCAGCTACTTCGTGGTGGCCTTCGACGACGAGAAGCGCGGAGTTCACGACTACGTGTGCGACACGCGTGTGGTGCGGACGGAGCGATCTCTTAATCCTTAAGCACCGGCTCCAGCGTCTTCCAAACGGTGTCGGCGACGAGGCGGGCGCCGTCGGCGGTGGGATGGATGCCGTCGGGTTGGTTGAGCTCCGCGCGGGTGGCGTATTATCCGATCCAGCTTTCGGGCTGGCGAGCAGCAGCGGGTGGCGCTGGCACGGGCGTTTATCAACCGCCCGAAGATTTTATTCTGCGACGAGCCGACGGGGAACCTGGACGGCGCGACGGCGCAAGCGATGGTGGAATTGATTTTCGAATTAAACCGCGAACAGGGGGCGACGCTGGTGTTGGTCACGCACGATCTGGAGTTGGCTGGAAAATGCGGACGGGTCGAGAAAGACCCGGCAATGGGGACAGGATTAACAGGATGAAAGGCAGGATGTCTGAACCCAGTGCTGTTTTTATCCCGGTATTCATCCCGTAAATCCTGCCTAAATGAATTTTTCATTTTAAATGGCGGCGGGATTCGCGGACGGCGCGACGGCGCTTTCGCCCTTGCGCGGAGCGGGGCGGGTTTGGGAGGGTGACGCTTACATGAGCCGAAATGTGGTCACTTTTCACTATACGTTGCGCGATCCGCAGGGGCGCTTGCTGGACACGTCGGCGGGCGGCGAGGCGATCAGCTATCTGGAGGGCGCGGGGCAGATCATCGACGGGCTCGACGAGGCGTTGCGCGGGGTGGCGGCGGGAGTGAAGCAGCGCGTTGAAGTGCCGGCGGCGAAGGCTTACGGCGAACGTGACGCGACGCAGGTGCAGCGGGTGCTCAAGGTGTTGCTGCCGGTCGAGGGCGAGCTGAACCCAGGCGACCAGTTCAAGGCGGGCGAGGATGCGTTTGCGCCGGTCGTCACCGTGGTGGGTGTCGAAGGCGACGAGGTTATCCTTGATGGCAATCATCCGCTGGCGGGCGTGGATCTGGTGTTCGAGGTCGAGGTGGTCGGGGTGCGCGCGGCGAGCGCCGACGAACTCGAGCACGGCCACGCGCATCAGGGCAAAGGTGACGGCTGCGGAAGCCACGACTGCGGCTGCAAGGGCTGAGGTTTAACCGCAGATGAACGCAGATAAAGGCAGGGAGGATATTCATCCCGAACTGGGTTATTTGGCGATCACCGGCTACCAGCTTGCTTTGCTGTTGAATTTTAAACACGCACGTCTCGGTGTGAAGCGGATCGCTCAATCAAGACTCTGAATCTGCGTTTATCTGTGAAATCTGCGGTTAACTTCTTTTTCATCCCATGAACATCCTTGGTATCGATATCGGTGGCTCCGCGCTCAAGGGCGCGCCTGTTAACATCAAGACCGGTCAGCTCCTCGCCGAGCGCCACCGCATCTCCACGCCCGACGTGCTGACGCCGAAGGCGATGGCCGCCGCCGTCAATAAACTGGCGCGGCATTTCAAATGGAAGGGACCGATCGGCGTCGGTTTCCCGGGCGTGATCCATGACAACGTGATCCTCACCTCGGCCAATCTGCACAAGGACTTCATCGGCTGCGACGCGGGCAAACTCTTCGGCAAGGCGACGGGACTCCCGGTGAGTTTGGTAAATGACGCCGACGCCGCGGGTGTCGCGGAAGTGAAGTTTGGCGCAGGCAAGGGTATCGGCGGCACGATCTTGCTGCTCACGTTTGGCACGGGGGTGGGAAGCGCGCTTTTCGTGGACGGGCGGCTTTATCCGAACAGCGAGTTCGGCCACCTGCAGATCAAGCATAAGTCGGCCGAGCATTTTGTCTCCGCCGCCGCCAAGGAGCGCGATGAGCTGTCCTATAAAAAATGGGCGCACAAGGTGAGCGACTACCTCAACCAGCTCGAAAACGTCCTCTGGCCAAAGCTGATCATCGTCGGCGGCGGCATCAGCGCGGACCATGACAAGTGGTTCAAATACCTGAAGGTTCGCACTCCCGTGGTGGCGGCCAGCTTCCTCAACGAGGCGGGTATCGTCGGTGCCGCTCTTGCCGTGAAGAAGTAACGCGGGCGATGCCCGCTTCACGTCCCTGCCCGTTTCCATGCCCGCGCCTATTTTGATCGTCGGGCAGGGGCTTGCGGGGACGGTGCTCGGGTGGACGTTGGAGCGGGCGGGGATCGCCTTCGAGATCGCCGATGCGGGACACGCCGGGGCGGCTTCGCGAGTCGGCGCGGGCATCATCAATCCGATCACCGGACAACGCATCGTAAAGAGTCGCGGGGTGGATGAATTGTTGCCGCGCGCGCTGGCGGTTTATCGGGCGATGGAGGCGCAGTGGGGCGTGTCCTTGGTGCGTGCGATGCGGGTGCGGCGTTTTTTTAATGATGATCGTGAGCGACGGGTGTTCGCCGAAAAAAACGCCACGGGCGAACTGGCACCTTACGCGGGGGAGGCGGATGCCGAGGGCTTCTGGATCGAGGGTGCGGCGCGCATCGATATGGCGACGCTCATCACGACGGCGCGGACGCGTTGGCGGGCGGACGGTCGCCTGCGCGAGGAACGCATCGAGCCGTTGAAGGCGATGGCGCGCCATGACACTGTGATTCTATGCACGGGTGCGGAGGATTGCGGCGGGCTCGCCTGGGGCGAGGCGAAGTGCCTGCGGGCGACGGGCGAGATATTGACGCTCGCGGTGAGCGGACTTGCGCCGGAAGTGATTTTGAATCGCGGGCACTGGGTGCTGCCGACGGCGGAGGGTTTTGCCAAGGTGGGGGCGACTTACACGCGCGAGGGCGAGATGTTGGCGGGAGGGGCGTCGGCGCGGGAGGAGTTGATGCTGAGCGCGCGCCGGTTGCTGGGGACGCGGGCGTTTACCGTGGAGGCGCAGGAATCGGGCGTGCGCGTGACGTCGCCGGACCGTTATCCGCTGGCCGGGCGGAATTCATGCGAGCCGCGCTTGGGGATTTTCAACGGCCTCGGCTCGAAGGGGGCGCTGCTCGCCCCGTGGCTCGCGCACCAGTGGGTCAATCATCTCACCGATGGCGTGCCGTTTGACCCGGCGGTGGCGATGACGCGGTTTACGCGTTAGCTTAGTTGCCGCGGCGGATTTCCGAGCCGTTAAAGCGGATCTGGATGCGATAGACTTTTTTCACGCGGCACTTGATGAGGCCGGTCGCGAGGTCGAAGCGCTCGGGGATCTCGATGCGGTGCAGATCGACGGCGGCGTGATAGCCGCGTTCGGAAAAGACATCGATCAACATGGCGAGCGCGACCGGATCGTCGAGGATGGCGTCCTCGGTGTTGACGAGGGCGACGCCGGAGATGGCGTGGCGGATGATGATGGGGACGATCTTCTTGTCGATGAAGCCGACAACGCGGGCAAAGAGATCGGCCTGCTCGAAGGCGTAGGCGTCGAGACGCTTCACCATTTCCTGGCGGGCGTGGATGACGATCTCGCTGGCGACGGGGATGACGCGCAGGATGTCGTGGGTGCGTGAATCGAGCTCCAGCGTGCTTTGGTATTGGAGTTCGTTGAGGATGTTCTGCTCGACTTCGCGGACGTCGCCCTGGGCGTTGATGAAGTGGTAATGGAAGATTTCCTTGAGCGACTGGAGGGCGTCCCATGTCTGCTCCTTGAAGACGAGGTAGCGGCGCTTCGCGAGGGCGGCGTCGTGGTCGGTGGCACGCTCTTCGAGGAGCTCGCCTACGCCGGTGCGGCGGACTTTGTCGTTGTGGTTTTTCAGTTCCATGCCGCGCTTGAGCTGGCGTTCGACCGAGGTGTGCTCGTCCACGAAGAGCACCATGATGTGGATGATTGTCTGGCGGAAATTGATGCCGAGCGAAGTGTGGTAGAACTCGCGGCGCAGGGCCTGGATGTGCTCGACGAGGAGCTTGAGGCACTCGACCTGGACCTTGGTGCGGGGAAAGCCGTCGAGAATGACGCCGTCACGGAACTGGGGTTCTAGCAGGCGGCGAAACAGGAGATTGATGACCTCGCGGTCGCCGACCATGCCCCCGGAATCCTTGATGCGGCGGGCTTCGGGCGTGTCGAGGAGTGTGCTGACAACGATGGGTTCGCAGGTGAGGCCGCGCGCCTTGAGGATAAAGTTGGTGTTGGTGCCTTTGCCTGAACCGGGTGCGCCGCCGAGGAGGATGATTTCCTTGGGGAAGCGAAGGGCTTTCCGGCCCAAGTCGGTCTCAAGCCCTTCCCACACCGCGCTGAAAATCAGGTGGGCGTCCTTGATTTCAAGGTCTTGATGGCGGGCAGCCGCGCTATCGGCAGGAGTCGAAACAGGCGTGGCGGGAGGGGGAGAAAGCTTATCCATAAAAGAAGTAAGGTCTTTTTAAGAGGGATTCGTGCGGGCAACTCGACACTAGAAATATGCTTTTTGCGCGGAGCCTCGGATTTGGGCGGACGGAGAGTATTCGCAGGTTTGGGTAATGGGGATGCGCAGCTCGTGCGTTTTGCCGCCACGGCATGCCTTCGGTGGCTGCATCTTGCACGAGACAAGGGTGGCGGGAAATCCTGCGCGGAAGCATTAAGTTTACAAACCATTCCAGACCATAGGTAAGCGATGCGGTGGTGATCATTGGCATGCGTCACGCAGAAGACAAACGGTCTGAATCAATCCATTAACCAAGTCTTCAACCCTCAATTCTCCATCACTATGCTAAGCTGGTCTCTCACCTTTCTCCTCATCGCCCTCATCGCGGCCGCGTTCGGATTTGGCGGCATCGCGGGCACGGCGGTCGGCATCGCGAAGGTCCTGTTTTTTGTGTTCCTCGTGCTGTTTGTGCTCTCGCTCATTTTTGGGCGCAGGGGCCCGAGCGTGTGAGTTTTTTATTCAACTGCCTTCACGTCATGATCAACTGGGCCATCACGTTTTTCCTGCTCTCGCTGGTTTCGGCGATTTTCTTTTTTGGAGGAACCTCGGGTGCGGAGCCGAGTCTATTGGGACGTGTGGCTACCGTTGGTTTTCTGGTGTGCGCGCTGGTGAGCTTTTTCATCCGTCGCGGGCACCATGATCTCCGGTAGTTTTTGGTGTGTTCTTTATATAATTCCCGGAGGTGCGCTTCCGGGTTGTTAGTTGAAGCTGGACCTGGCGGGGCTGCCTTTACCGGTAGCCCCGCTTTGGCTTTTATGGGGCTGAAGGGGTTGCTTCTTCCCTTAACTCGAACCTTGCGAAACACGGGAACCGCACCGCTTATTTTGCCACCTTGTTTTCACTATGCGCGTTTTGATCGTAGATGATGAGCCGTCCATCCGTAAAACAACGGGTTTCGCCGTCGAGGCGATGGGGCATGAAGTCGTCGGAGCACCCAACGGCCTGCGCGCCTTGAAGGAACTCGAAGCCGGTGCCTTCGAGGCGTGTTTCCTCGATCTGAAACTCGGCGCCGAAGACGGCTTGGTCGTCCTCGAAAAACTCCTCAAGGCGCAGCCTTCGCTCGCGGTCGTCATGGTCACGGCCTACGCCAACATCAGCACCGCCGTGGAGGCGATGCGGCGCGGAGCGTTCGACTTTATTCCGAAGCCTTTCACGCCTGAGCAGATCCGTCAGGTGATCGATAAAATCACCCGCAACCGCCGTCTCGAAAAACGCGTGGAGCAGCTCGAATCGCAGATCACCGAGGAATCCCCGGCGGTCGATCTCACCTCCGAGGAGGTCGTGATGCAGAAGACGTTGGCCATCGCCTTCAAGGCGGCCGAGACGTCCGCCAACATGCTTGTCCTTGGTCCGAGCGGCACAGGCAAAAGCGTGCTCGCGCGGGAGATTCACAAACGCAGTCCGCAGAAGGAAAACGCCTTCGTTACCGTGAGCTGCCCGAGCCTTTCGCGCGAGCTGTTGGAGAGCGAACTCTTCGGCCATGTGAAAGGCTCCTTCACCGGTGCGGTCAGCGACACGCTCGGCAAGGTCGCCGCCGCCGATGGCGGCACGCTCTTCCTCGACGAGATCGGCGAGATGCCGCTCGAAATCCAGCCGAAGCTCCTCCGCCTCCTGCAAGAGCGCGAATACGAACGCGTGGGCGAGTCCCGTGTGCGCAAGGCCACCGTGCGCATCATCGCCGCGACCAACCGCAATCTTGCCGAAGAGGTGAAGGCGGGGCGTTTCCGCGAAGATCTTTTTTACCGGCTCAACGTCATCACGCTCACGCTCACCGGCCTGCGCGACCGCCCGGCGGATTTTGCGCGGCTGGCGGGCAGCTATCTCGATTTCTTCGCACGCCGCATCGGCAAGAAAATCACGGGATTTTCGCCCGCCGTGGCCGAAGCCTTCGGTCGCTATTCCTGGCCGGGCAACCTGCGCGAACTGCGCAACGTGATCGAGCGCGCGGTCATTCTCGCGGGCGGAGAAACCGTCGAGCTCATCGACTTGCCCGATGATTTTGCCCAGCCCGCCGATACGCGCGTGGCGGTCGGCGCGCGCGTGACGCTTGATGAACTTGAGGCCGAGCACATCCGCCGCATCCTTGCCATGACCAAGACGCTCGACGACGCCGCGCGCATCATGGGGATCGACCCCGCCACGCTCTACCGCAAACGCCAGAAACTCGGCCTGCTCTGACGCCGCCATGCTGCGCACGCGCCTCTACCTCGGTCTGCTTCCGCTGCTGCTGCTCTTCATCGGCGTGTGTGCCGCCGCCACGCTGCTCTACCGCGACCTCGCGCAAGCCCTCGATAAAAACCTCACGGCCAACTATCGCGCCATGATCGGTTGTTACGAGATGCGCGAGGCGGCCACCCTCATGGCCGGCGCGCTCTCCACCGCGCAGCGCGGCGACATCATCACCGCCCGCCAGACCTACGCGGAGCAACGCGCGCGATTCCAACGCTATTTCATGGAGCAATCGCTCGCCTCCGCCGGCACGAGCCGCATGCCCATGCTTGAAAAGCTCGACGACGCCTTCACCCAGCTCGACGAACTCGCCCGTGAACCACTCGACAGCGGAGGCGATGCCACGCTCGCCGCCCTGCGCGAAACGGAAGCCAGCCTGTTTCGCACGCTCAAGGCCGTGGAGAGCCTCGCGCAGCACGACTACGACGATGTGCGGCAGTCGGCGGAAAAATCCGCCCGTATCGCCCGCGCGAGCATCAACTTCCTCTTCGTCGCGATGGTCGGCGCGATTCTGCTTTCGCTCTATTTGTCCTACCGGCTGGCGAAGTCCCTTTTGCATCCCATCCGGTTGCTGACGGCATCCGCCTCCGCGCTCGGCGAGGGCAAGCTCGATCACGATGTGCCCGCCACATCGAAGGACGAACTCGGGGATCTCGCCCGCACGTTCAACATCATGGCGTCAAAACTTCGCGCTTACCGCGACGCCATGAACGATCGGGTGATCCGCTCACGCCGCACGATGGAGGCCACGCTCACCTCGACGCCCGATCCGCTTTTCGTGATCGGCCGTGATGGTCGTCACGAGGTGCGCAATCCCGCCGCCGAGACACTTGCCGCCGCGCCCGATTGGCAGAGCGGCTTGCCTGCTGCGCTCGCCGAGCCACTCAACCAAGTGATGACCACGGGCGCCCACTACCTGCCGACCGGTTACGACCACGTTGTTTCGCTGCGCGTTGGCCGCGAGGAGCGCCATTATCTGCCGCGCATCCTCGCCATTGGCGACGACCTCACCGGCTTCGGCGGCGCGGCGGTTATCCTGCAAGACGTGACCAAGTTCCGCCTGCTCGACGACTTGAAGGAGAACCTCGTCTCGACCGTGAGTCATGAGTTGAAGACGCCGCTCACCAGCCTGCGCATGGCCGTCTATCTCCTGCTCGAAAAAAACTTCGGCCCGCTTACCGAGAAACAAACCGATCTGCTCGAAACCGCGCGCGACGATGCCGACCGCCTCCTGCGCCTGTTGAACGATCTCCTCGATCTCAGTCGTCTGGAAAGCGGCGTCTCCTCGCTCCACCGCCGCGAAGTGCCTGTGCGCGAACTCCTCGATACGATGGCCGGCGAAATGAAGGCCATCACCCAGGCCGCGCGCCAAGTCATCAACGTGTCCGTCGATCCATCGCTCTCCGTCGTTTGCATCGACGTCGAGCGCAGCCGGCACGTTTTCATAAACCTGCTCGCCAACGCCTCCAAATACTCCGGCGACGGCACAACGATAACGCTCTACGCCGAACCTGCCGCCGACGGCTTCATACGTTTCGGCGTGCGCGACCAAGGGCCGGGCATCCCGGAGGAAAGCGTGCCCAGCATCTTCGAGAAATTCTACCGCGTGCCCGGCCAGGAAAAAAAAGGCGCGGGCCTCGGCCTGACCATCGCGCGCGAGATCGTGGTCGCGCACGGAGGCTCCATCGCCTGCGCGAGCCGGTTGGGCGAAGGCAGTGATTTCTATTTTTTGCTCCCGGCGGAGTGAGCGAAAAAATTTCTGGTTTTTCGGTTATTTGTGCGAACCGAAGCAGGGAAGGAGGGTCTGCCCGCGCAAGTCCATTAAACACTTAACGCAGGAAGAGCCTTCGCTCTCCTCTGGTGGATCGTTTCCAACCCTTATCCCTCATATCATCATGAAAAAGACCGCGACCGCCGAATCTCCTGAACAGCTCCTCGAAAATCTTCGCACCCTCATCGCCGAGGCGGAAGAGACCCTCGGCGCTTCCTTGAAAGAAGGTGCCGATGACCACCTCAACGGCCTCCGTGACAAGCTCGAAGGCGCCAAGGATACCGCGCAAAATCTTTTCGTCGCCGCCCGCAAGAAAGTCTCCGAAGGCGCCAAGCAGGCCGATGCCACCATCCGCTCGCATCCCTACGAGTCGCTCGCCGTCGCCCTCGGGGTCGGCGTGCTCCTGGGCGCGTTGCTGGCCCGCAAGTCGTCCTGATTTTTATTCAGTCTCAACTTCAACCGATCATGGATTCACGGCCGGCTTCCTCCCACGGGTTTCTTGATTCCTTGCGGGGGTTGGGCGACACCTTGATCGGCTCCGTGCAGGACCGGCTTGAGTTGTTCTCGGTCGAGCTGCACGAGGAGAAATTCCGTCTTTTTCAGATGCTCATCTGGATCAGCGCGGTGGTGTTTGCCGCGGCGATGACGCTTACCTTTGCGAGCATCCTCGTGGTTTATCTCTTCTGGGAAAGCGCCCGCGTAGGGGTGCTCATCGGGCTCACCGGTTTTTATGCGGCGGCGTTGGTGACGCTCGCGTTTTCCTTCCGCAGCTACCTCGCGCGCCAGCCCAGGCCTTTCGCGGAGACCCTCCAAGAACTCAACGAGGACCGCTCATGTATGCGCAACGCGAACTGACCCGCCTCGCCCTGCGCAAGACGCTTGTGGCGCGCCGTATTCGCGCCCGCCGTGAACTGTGTGCCGGGCAGATCGCGGAGGTAACGAAGCCGCTCGGCTGGCTCGACGCGCTTCGCACCAGATGGAGTCAGGTGTCCTCCGTGGCCAAGGTCGCGGCGGTTCCCTTGGGCCTGTTGCTCAAAAAGACCTTCTTCCCCAAGGCGCATTTGTTGGGCAGTCTGATTCGCTGGGCTCCCGTCGCGGTGTCGATTTTCCGTTCGGTGCGCTAGTCTTCTTTTTTCTGTCCGCATTACATCAACCCGTCCGCGAAGCTATCCTGTTATGAACAAAATCATTGGTATTATCCTCATCGTTGTCGGCGGCTTCCTTATCTTCAAAGGTGCCACGCGCAAAGATTCCCTCGCGGGTGGCGTGGCCGAAGTCAGCAGCGATGTGGCCAACAAGGTCGATGGCGGCGGCCGCATCCCCGAGCACTACTACTACATCATCGGTGGTGTGGTCGTGGCGGCGGTCGGCCTAGGCATGGCCGTGCGTGGCGGTTCTAAGAGCTGACTTTCAGGTCTTCTTAAAGATCACCTGCGGCGCGGTCTCCATCTGGCCGCGGGTGACGCCGAGCTGGTTGATGAGTTTCAACTCGCGCCAGAGGTCGGCTCCGCTGATCTCACCACTCAGGAGTTTTTGATAGCTGGTGATCGTGCGCACGACTTCGTCGGCGGATTCGTTCACGAACTCGACGCGGAAACTGCGGGCGCCCAGCGCGACGAAGCGTTGGAGGTATTCGGCGCCGGTCTGCGCGCGGTTGTTGTAAACGGTGTTGCGGCAGCCGGCATCGGCCTTGAGCGGCAGCTCCGCGCCGACGCGGTCGCGGAGGGAGACGGTGTGTTTGTCGCAGGGGCGTCCGCAGTCGTGGTAGTCTTTGCCCTTCGATAGA